>NZ_JCANQV010000234.1:0-9387 GCF_059553635.1 Candidatus Streptomyces philanthi | reverse complement strand
GCCTGCCCGTAGGGCTGCTGCCCGTACGACGCCTGCGGCGCCTGCTGTCCCTGCTGCCCGGCGTACGGCGCCTGCTGTCCCTGCTGCCCCGCGTAGGGCCCCTGCGGCTCGTACGCCGCCCGGGGCTGCTGGGGGTGCGGCTGTGCCTGCGCCGGGTACGCCGCCTGCGGGGGGTGCGGCGCCTGCGCCTGCGGGGGGTGCGGCTGGTGGTGCGGGGACTGCGTCCCCGGATACTGCGGGGCCTGGCCCGGCGCCGGGTACGGCTGGGGCGCCTGGCCCTGTGCCGGGTACGGCCGGGGCGGCCCCGCCTGGTCCTGCTGCGGCGCCTGCCCGTACGCCTGCTGCTGTCCGTACGGCTGCGGCGCCTGCCCGTACGCCCCACCCTGCGGGTACGCCTGCTGCCCCTGGGGCGGGTACGGCTGCTGGGGGGTCTGCTGCTGACCGTACGGGGGGTGGGGCCGCCGCGGGTCGTACCCGGGGTGCGGCTGCCCGGCGTACGGGTTCTCCGGCTGCTGGTCGCTCATGATCGTTTGTTCACCCTCCCGCGAACGGCGGCAGGACCTCGACCGTGCCGCCCTCGGTCAGCGGCACCGACGCGTGGTCGCGGGTGCCGACCGGATCGCCGTCCACCAGAAAGGAGCACCGCAGCAGGACGCGTGCGAACTCGGGGTTCTCGGTGTGCGCGGCCCGTGCCGCGGCCAGGGCCTCGGCGAGTGTCGCCGCCCTGTAGGGCTCCTCGGCCGTGCCTGCGGCGGCCTTGGCCGCGGCCCAGTAGCGCACGGTGCCGGTTGCGGTGCCGGTGTGTGTCACGGCGGCCTCTTCGTCGTGTCTTCGTCGTGTGGTGCGCCGTGCCCTTCGGGTACGGGGCGTACGAGGTTCCGTGACCGGTACCCGTCGCGCCGCCCCCCATGATGGCGTACGCGGCGGCCGGGCCCGCGCACGGCAAGTTCTGGTAAAGACGGGTGCCGCGTGCCACGGCTGCGCGGATATTCGATTGCCGCGGTCAATCGTTCGCATAAAGTCACTGAAGTGTTGGTCCGACTCGCGTGGGCACATTTGCGGCCCCACAGGCGCTCGATATCGCTGATCGTGTTGCTCCAGCTGATCCAGACGCTGGCGACCCTCTACCTCCCGACCCTCAACGCCGACATCATCGACAACGGTGTCGTCAAGGGGGACACGGGCTACATCCTCGGCACCGGCGGTTTCATGATCGCCGTCACGCTGTTGCAGATCCTCTGCGCCATCGGTGCCGTCTACTTCGGGGCCCGTACGGCCATGGCGCTCGGCCGGGACATCCGGGCGGCCGTCTTCGACCGGGTCCAGTCCTTCTCCGCACGGGAGGTCGGCACCCTCGGCGCGCCGTCGCTGATCACCCGGACCACCAATGACGTCCAGCAGGTCCAGATGCTGGTGCTGATGACGTTCACGATGATGGTCGCGGCCCCGATCATGTGCCTGGGCGGCGTCGTCATGGCGCTCAACCAGGACGTGCCGCTGTCCGGGCTGCTGCTGGTGATCGTCCCCGTCCTGGGCGTCCTCGTCTCGCTGATCGTCCGCCGGATGCGGCCGCTGTTCCGCGGCGTCCAGGAGCGGATCGACACCGTCAACCGCGTCCTGCGCGAGCAGATCACCGGTATCCGGGTGATCCGCGCGTTCGTCCGCGACCGTCACGAGCGGGAGCGGTTCGCGGAGGCCAACACCGATCTGTACGAGGTGTCGCTGCGCGCCGGCCGGCTGATGTCGATGATGTTCCCGCTGGTCATGCTGATCGTGAACCTCTCCAGCGTGGCCGTGGTGTGGTTCGCGGGGTACCGGATCGACAGCGGGGACATGCAGATCGGGGCGCTGACGGCGTTCCTCAGCTATCTGATGTACATCCTGATGTCGATCATGATGGCGACGTTCATGGTGATGATGCTGCCGCGCGCCGAGGTCTGCGCCGAACGCATCCAGGAGGTCCTGGCCACCGAGAGCAGCGTCGTCCCGGCCGAGCACCCCGTCACCACCCTGCGCCGCCGCGGCGAGCTGGAACTGCGCGACGTCGAGTTCCGCTACCCGGGTGCCGAGCAGCCGGTCCTCAAGGACATCTCGCTGGTCGCCCGCCCCGGGGAGACCACCGCCGTCATCGGCTCCACCGGCAGCGGCAAGTCCACCCTGCTCGGGCTCGTCCCGAGGCTGTTCGACGCGACCGGCGGCACGGTCCTCGTCGATGGCGAGGACGTGCGCACCCTCGCCCCGGAGGCGCTGGCCGGCGTCATCGGGTTCGTCCCGCAGAAGCCGTACCTCTTCTCCGGCACCGTCGCGAGCAATCTGCGCTACGGCAACCCCGACGCCACCGACGACGAGCTGTGGCACGCGCTGGAGACCGCCCAGGCGCGGGACTTCGTCGAGCGGATGGAGGGTGGACTGGAGGCCCCGATCGCCCAGGGCGGCGGCAATGTCTCCGGCGGCCAGCGGCAGCGCCTGGCCATCGCCCGTGCCCTGGTCCGCAGGCCGGAGATCTACCTCTTCGACGACTCGTTCTCCGCGCTGGACTACGCCACCGACGCCGCGCTGCGCGCCGCGCTCGCCCGGGAGACGGACCGGGCGACGGTGGTGATCGTGGCGCAGCGGGTCTCCACCATCCGCGGCGCCGACCGCATCGTCGTCCTCGACGAGGGCCGGGTCGTCGGCACCGGCACGCACACCGAACTGATGGCGGACAACGAGACCTACCGGGAGATCGTGCTCTCCCAGCTCACCGAGCAGGAGGCGGCGTGACCGGGCAGGACAGACAGACGGCCGCCCCCACCGCGGCCCCGGAGGGCGCCGGGGCCGCGCCGCGCCGGGGCCCGGCGCCCGCGGCCGGCCCCGCCCGGCACATGGGCGGTCAGCCCATCGAGAAGTCGATGGACTTCAAGGGGTCGGGCAAGCGGCTGCTGGCCCAGATGAAGCCCGAGCGCGGCATCGTCGCCGTGGCGCTGCTGCTGGGCACGGTGAGTGTGGCGCTGACGGTGGTGGGGCCCAAGGTCCTCGGCCACGCCACCGACCTGATCATGGCCGGGATCGTCGGCCGGCAGCTGCCCTCCGGGATCTCCAAGGCGCAGGCCGCCGAGCAGCTGCGGTCCTCGGGGCACGGCGGCCTCGCCGACATGCTCGGCACGATGCCGGTCGTCCCCGGGCAGGGCATCGACTTCGGCGCGGTCGGCACGGTGCTGCTGTGGGTGACGCTGATCTACGCCGGTGCCTCGCTGTTCGGCTTCGTCCAGGCCCGGATCGCCACGCTGGTCGTCCAGCGCACGGTCCTGCGGCTGCGGGAGCAGATCGAGGAGAAGCTGGCGCGGCTGCCGCTGAGCTACTTCGACAAGCAGCAGCGCGGTGAGGTGCTCTCCCGCGCGACCAACGACATCGACAACATCCAGCAGACCCTCCAGCAGACGCTCAGCCAGATCGTGGCGTCGCTGCTCACCATCCTGGGCGTGCTGGCGATGATGTTCTGGATCGCCCCGCTGCTGGCGCTGGTCGCGCTGGTCACGGTGCCGGTGTCGGTGGTGGTCGCCACCCGGATCGGCAAGCGGGCGCAGCCGCAGTTCGTCCGGCAGTGGAAGACGACCGGCCGGCTCAACGCGCACATCGAGGAGATGTACACCGGTCACGCGCTGGTGAAGGTCTTCGGCCGGCAGAAGGAGTCCGCGGAGCTGTTCCGCGAGCAGAACGAGGCGCTGTACGCGGCCGGGTTCCGGGCGCAGTTCATCTCCGGGATCATCCAGCCCGCGATGATGTTCATCGGCAACCTCAATTACGTGCTGGTGGCCGTCATCGGTGGTCTGCGGGTGGCGTCCGGTGCCCTGTCGATCGGTGATGTGCAGGCGTTCATCCAGTACTCACGGCAGTTCAGCCAGCCGCTGACGCAGGTGGCGTCGATGGCCAACCTCGTCCAGTCCGGCGTCGCCTCCGCCGAGCGGGTCTTCGAGCTGCTCGACGCGCGGGAGCAGGACCCGGACCCGGAGCGCCCGGCCCGTCCCGAGGCGGTCACCGGCAAGGTCGCGTTCGAGAACGTCTCGTTCCGCTACGACGAGGACAAGCCGCTGATCGACGGGCTGTCGCTGACCGTCGAGCCCGGCCAGACGGTCGCCATCGTCGGCCCGACCGGCGCGGGCAAGACCACCCTCGTCAATCTGCTGATGCGCTTCTACGAGGTGAGCGGGGGCCGGATCACCCTCGACGGGACGGACATCGCCGCGATGTCGCGGGAGGAGCTGCGCGCGCAGATCGGGATGGTGCTCCAGGACACCTGGCTGTTCGGCGGCACCATCGCCGAGAACATCGCGTACGGCGCTCCCGAGGGCACCTCGATGGAGAAGATCGTGGCGGCCGCGAAGGCGACGCATGTCGACCGTTTCGTGCGGACCCTGCCCGACGGCTACGACAGCGTCATCGACGACGAGGGCGGCAATGTCTCGGTCGGCGAGAAGCAGCTGATCACCATCGCCCGCGCGTTCCTCGCCGAGCCCGCGATCCTCGTCCTGGACGAGGCGACCAGCTCGGTCGACACCCGTACCGAGGTGCTGATCCAGCACGCGATGGCCAATCTCCGCAGCGGGCGGACGAGTTTCGTCATCGCCCACCGGCTGTCCACCATCCGCGACGCGGACCTGATCCTGGTGATGGAGTCCGGCTCCATCGTCGAGCAGGGCACCCATGACGCGCTGCTGGCCGCCGACGGCGCCTATGCCCGGCTGTACGCGGCGCAGTTCGCGGAGGCGGTGGCGGAGACGGAGTGAGCGCGCGCGGGCCGTGCGACCGGGGCCGCCCGGCCGCACGGCCCGCGCCGCTGCGTCACAGGGCCCGGGGCGCACGGCCGCACGGGGGAAAAAGGCCGGAAAAACTTCCCGGAACGCACATCCATACGGTGGCATTCCGGGTCTCATGGGCGTGCGGCAATCTCATCTGACCGCACCTCAGCGGCATTTGGAGCATACATTTTGAAAACAGGCATCAAGGGCATTCGGCGCGTTTCCGCGGTCGCTCTCACCGCGGGAACCGTCCTGACGGCCGGGGTCTTCGCCTCCCCGGCACAGGCCGCCGCCCCGAAGGCACCCTCGGTCTCCGCCAAGGGTGCTTTCGTGATGAACGACGGCAACGGCAAGACGCTTTACACCAAGGCCGCCGACACCCGTCGTTCCATCGGATCCACCACCAAGATCATGACCGCCAAGGTGGTTCTCTCGCAGAAGAACCTCAACCTGGACTCCAAGGTCACGATCGTCAAGGCGTACAGCGACTACATCGTCGGCAAGACCGCCTCCTCCGCCCGCCTCATCGTCGGCGACAAGGTCACCGTCCGCCAGCTGCTCTACGGGCTGATGCTGCCCTCCGGCTGCGACGCGGCGTACGCGCTGGCCGACAAGTTCGGCAGCGGGTCCACCCGGGAGGCGCGGGTGAAGTCGTTCATCGGCAAGATGAACTCCACCGCCAAGAGCCTCGGTCTCAAGAACACGCACTTCGACTCGTTCGACGGCATCGGCAACGGCAAGAACTACTCGACGCCGCGTGATGTGACCAAGCTCGCCAGCAACGCGATGAAGAACTCCACGTTCCGTACGGTCGTGAAGACGAAGTCGACGAAGCAGAAGGTCACGATGAAGAACGGCGGCTACCGCTACATGTCGTGGACCAACACCAACCCGTTGCTCGGCGGCTACTCCGGCACCATCGGCATCAAGACCGGCTCGGGCCCCGAGGCCCAGTACTGCCTGGCCTTCGCCGCCACCCGGGGCGGCAAGACCGTCATCGGCACGGTCCTGACGTCCTCGTCGTTCAACAACCGCACGGCCGACGCGAAGAAGCTGCTGGACTACGGCTTCAAGAAGTAGTCCCGTACGGGCCGGTGAGGGTCCGTCCGCGTTCCCCTGGGGGCGCGGGCGGACCCTTCGTCGTTCCCGGGCGCCCCGGTGGTCAGAGGTAACTCCGGATCAGCCGGGCCAGATGGCGGCCGGCGAGGCGCAGCGGCTCCTCGCTGCGGTGGACCTGCGCGGCGACCTCGGCGCCGCTCAGGGTGTTCAGGACCGTGGCGGCCAGCTCGCGGGCGTCGGTGGCGGACAGGCCGCACGCCCGGAGCTTGTCGTGGAAGGCGTCCTGCCAGCCGAGGAACGCCTCGGCGCAGGCCCGCTGGATGTCCGGGCTGCGCCCTGAGGTCTCCAGGGCGGTGGTGGTGACCGGGCAGCCGTCGGCCCAGTCGGACTCGCGCAGCGCCCGGGCGAAGAAGCCGGCGCAGGCGGCGACCGCGTCGGCGGGGTCCTCGGTGCTCGCGAGGACCGTGCGCAGCTGCGCCGCGAACTCCGCGTCGCTGTGGCGGATGGCGGCGGTGGCCAGCGCCTGCTTCCCGCCGGGGAAGAAGTGGTACACGGAGCCGAGGGTGGCGCCGGCTTCGCGGGCGATCTGCTTGATGCCGGTGCCCTCGTAGCCCTGGTGCTGGAGCAGCCGGGCCGCGGTGGTGAGGATGCGGTCGCGGGTGCCGGCCGTGCCGTCCGACGGGGTCGTCTGCATTCCCCGATCCTAACCGGCCCATTGGTAGAACGTTCGTTTTAGTGGCGTGCTAGGTTGGCCCCACGTTCTGAGTAGAGCGTTCGTTCTAGAGCTGGGCAAGGGGAAGGGGACGTCCGTGGACGACGTACAGAAGGCCGGCGGCAAGGAAGCGGTGACGGTCATCGGGCTGGGGCCGATGGGGCGGGCGATGACGGAGGCGTTCCTGGCGGCCGGGCATCCGGTGACGGTGTGGAACCGCACCGCGAGCCGCGCCGACGCCCTGGTCGAGCGAGGCGCGGTGCGCGCGGCTTCCGTCCGCGAGGCGCTGGCCGCCGCCGAACTGGTGGTACTGAGCCTGACCGACTACGACGCCTGCGACGCGGTGCTGGAGCCCGTGGCCGACGCGCTGGCCGGCCGGGTCCTGGTCAACCTCAGCTCGGACACCCCCGAACGGGCGCGGGCCGGCGCCGCCTGGGCCGCCCGGCACGGCGCCCGCTGCCTCACCGGCGGCGTCCAGGTCCCGCCGCCGCTGATCGGGAAGCCCGGATCGGCGACCTTCTACAGCGGCCCCGAGGACGTCTTCGCCGCCCACCGCGCCACGCTGGAGGTCCTGACCGAGGCCGACCACCGTGGCACCGACCCGGGCCTGGCCCAGGTCTACTACCAGGCCCTGATGACCGTCTTCTGGACCGCCATGACCGGCTATCTGCACGCCGCCGCCCTCGTCGGCGCGCACGGCGTGACGCCCGCGGAGTACCTGCCGTACGCCCTCAAGGCCGCCGACCTGTCGTACTTCCTCGGTGTCATGAGCGCCCAGCTCGACGAGGGCGTGCACGCCGGTGACGCCGACCGGCTCGCCATGGAGGCGGCCAGCGCCGACCACGTCGTCCGCAGCCTGCGCGACGCCGGACTCGACGCGGCCGTGCCCGCCGCCGTCGCCGCGCTCTTCCACCGCGGGTTCGCGGCGGGCCACGGCGAGCAGAGCTTCACCAGCCTGATCGACGTGCTCCGGGAGAAGACGCCGGCCTGACGGGCGCCCGCCGGGCGGGCCCCGGTCCGTACCGGAAGCCCTACCCGGCCGCCCGCCGCGCCGCCCAGGCACCGATCCGTTCCAGCAGCTCCGGGGACGCCGCGTTCTCCGCGTGGCCGAAGCCGGGCTCCAGCCACAGTTCGGTGGAGGCGGGGTCGGCGGCGGAGGCCAGCATGCGGGGGTGGTCGACCGGGAAGTACCGGTCGCGGTCGCCGTGGACGAGGAGCAGCGGCGTCGGGGCGATCAGCGCGGCGGCGCCGACGGGGGAGAGGGGGACCGGGTCCCACCGCTCGGGGTGGACGCGGGTGCGCAGGCCGACACGGGAGACGAGCCGTCCGGCGGGGCGGGTGACGGCCCAGTGGAGGCGGCGCATCGGCGCGGTGCCCCGGTAGAACCAGCGGGCGGGGGAGCTGACCGACACGGCCGCGTCGGTGTGCGCGCCCGTGCGCCCCTCGGGCTCCCGCCGGCCGTGGAGGGCGGCGTGGCGCAGGACGACACAGCCGCCCACGGAGAAGCCGACGGTGGCGACCCGGCGGTGCCCCAGGGAGCGGGCCCAGCGCACCGCGGCGGCCAGGTCCTCGACCTCGCGGTCGCCGATCGTCGAGCGTCCGCCGGAGCGGCCGTGCCCCCGGAAGGAGAACGTCACCACCGCCGCGTGCCGGGCGAGGGCGTCCGCCGCGCGGCGCAGCGCCGGGCGGTCGAGCGCGCCGGCGAAGCCGTGCGCCACGACGAACACGGGGCCGCCGGCGTCCGGCACGCCCCCCGTACGGGGCGTGTGGGCGGCCTCCAGGGTGATGCCGTCGTCGGTCAGCAGGACCGCCCGGTGACCACGCGACGTGATCGAGGGAACACCGGAACGTGCGCGATCGGTCTCGGGTCCGCAAGTCATGTGAGCTATTCTGCTGGCAGAGGAAGGATCCGGGCATCGACGCCCCCGGGTCCTTTTGTGCTTTCGGACGCCTCGCGCGTCATCCGGAGGCACCCTACGAATGCAGAGCCGCAGACTCCCCCGGTCCGGCCGGGGAGTGCCCCCGTCGCAGGGACCGAGGAGGAACCAGACGTCATGGGCGAGCGAAGCGAGCAGTACCGGACCCCGAGGACAAGAAGCCGGGCAGGTGGTCGGAAGTGAGCTCCCTCCTCCTGCTGACCAACGCACTCCAGCCGTCGACCGAGGTGCTCCCCGCCCTCGGCCTCCTGCTGCACAGCGTGCGGGTGGCCCCGGCCGAGGGCCCGGCCCTCATCGACACCCCCGGCGCCGACGTCATACTGGTCGACGGCCGACGTGATCTTCCGCAGGTGCGGTCCCTGTGCCAGCTGCTGCGGTCCACCGGACCCGGCTGCCCCCTGCTCCTGGTGGTGACGGAGGGCGGGCTCGCCGCCGTCACCGCGGACTGGGGCATCGACGACGTCCTGCTCGACACCGCGGGCCCCGCCGAGGTCGAGGCCCGGCTGAGGCTGGCCACCGGCCGCCGGCAGATCGGCGCGGGCGAGGGCCCCATGGAGATCCGCACCGGAGACCTCTCGGTCGACGAGGCCACCTACAGCGCCCGGCTGAAGGGACGGGTCCTCGACCTGACCTTCAAGGAGTTCGAGCTGCTGAAGTACCTCGCCCAGCACCCCGGCCGGGTCTTCACCCGCGCCCAGCTCCTCCAGGAGGTCTGGGGCTACGACTACTTCGGCGGCACCCGCACCGTCGACGTCCACGTCCGGCGGCTGCGCGCCAAGCTCGGCCCCGAACACGAGTCGCTGATCGGCACCGTCCGCAACGTCGGCTACCGCTTCGTCGTGCCCGAGCAGGCCGAACGCGCCGCCGCCGAGGCGCAGGCCGGGAAGAAGGACGCGCCGAA
>NZ_JCANQV010000233.1:0-9405 GCF_059553635.1 Candidatus Streptomyces philanthi | reverse complement strand
TGTCCGGTTCCACCGCGACCGCGACGGACGCGCCGGTCAGCTCGCCCACCGAGCGCTCCAGGTACGGGCCGAGGAGGGCGGGCGCCCAGGGGCCGCGGCCGTCGCCCTTGCGCACGGCCCGCAGCCGCAGGCCCTCCCAGCGTTCGACGATCTCGCCCCCTGGGGTGCGCACCGCGATGTCGTAGACGTACGTGTCCCCGTCCTGCTCCCGCTCGACGGCCTGGTAGCGCAGTTCCTCCGTGCCGTCGGGCGCCGGGCCGCAGGGGTGGACGCGGTCGACGCCCTGCGGCAGCAGGGTGGCGTGCGGTACGCAGACCTGGTTGCCGTGCATCAGCGCGTCCCGCGTGCCCGGGTCGCCGAGCAGCAGCCGGCCGGGCAGGAAGCCGGCGAACCAGGTGGTGTCCGGCCTCAGCGCCACGTCCGCGTCGACGTGCCGGGCGGCCGCCCGGTGGTAGCGGCGCAGCCGGGTGAAGCGGCCCGCCTGGAAGAGCACGGGGCCGTAGAGGTCCGCCGCCGGGTCGAGCGGTACGGGCGGCAGCGCGGCGCTGGCGCGGTCGGGCGGGCCGTCGGGCACGGGGGCGCCGGTGAAGCGCAGTCGCGCCCGGAAGTGCTCGGCGGCGTATCCGGTCTCCTCGCTGAAGACGGCCGCGGTGACCTCGTCGGTGTCCGTGACGACGGCGGCGACCCGGATGGTCGTGCTGCCGTCCGGCGGGACGACGACGGGCCGCAGGAACTCCGCCCCCTCGATCACCGGCACTGCCGTCCGGCCGAGGGCCGCGGCGGCCACCTGGGTCATCGCCTCCATCCCCATCACCGCGGGGAAGAGCAGGTTCCCGTCCAGTTCGTGGTCGGCGAGGTAGGGGTCGGTGCCGACGCCCAGTGCGGTCTCGGTGACCAGTTCGACGCCGTGGTAGCGGACGAGCGGGGTGCCGGTGAAGCGCAGCAGCGGCAGCGGGGGCAGCGCGTGCCGTACGGTCCCGGTGGTCTCGGTGCGTCCGCTGACGACCACGACGGGGGGTGCGTCCGGGTCCGCCACCAGGCGGCGCAGGACGGCCACGCCCTGGTCGGGCGAGAGGGGCACGATGCCGTCGCGGGTCAGGGACTCGACGACGGAGAGCCGTTCCCCCATGCCGACCCCCGACCACACCGACCACTCCACGCACAGGGTGCGGCAGTGCGGGTGACGCCGTGACAGTTCCTCGGTGAGGCCGGCCAGCCATGCGTTGGCGGTGGCGTAGTGGGCCTCGCCCCGCAGTCCGGCGCGGCCGATGATGCTGCCGAAGGTGACGAGGAGCCGCAGCCGTCCCGGGTCGACGGCGTCGAGCACCGCGCGCAGCCCGTCGATCTTGGGGGCGAAGGTGCGCCGGAAGGCGTCCTGGTCGAGGTCGGTGAGGGCGCGGGGCTCGTTGCGGCCGGCGCCGTGCAGCACGGCGGTGACCGGCCCCCACTCCCCCGTCACCCGGGCCACCGCCTCCCGGACCTGCCGGGGGTCGGTGACGTCGGCGCGTTCGTAGCGCACGGTGTGGCCCGCCTCGGCCATCCGCTTGAGGTTGGCGGCGAGTTCCCCGTCGTCGGCGGGGTCGGAGCGGCCCAGGACGGCCAGCCGCGCGCCGTGGTCGGCCGCGAGCGCCAGCGCGCACTCCGCGGTGATGCCCTTGCCGCCGCCCGTGACGAGCAGGACGTCCGAGGGGCCGAGCGGGGGCGCGGTACGGACGGGGCGTACCGGCAGCGCCCGCAGCACCGGTACGTGCCGCCGGCCCCCGGTGTCGTAGCGGACCTCGGTGAAGCGGGCGGTCGCGGTGACCTCGGCGACGACCCGCTCGACCGCCCGCCCCTCCTGCGCGGGGGCGTCGGGCAGGTGGACGACGGTGATGCGCAGCTGGGGCGCCTCGCCGGCGAGGGTCTTGGCCAGTCCGTCCGCGCCGCGTCCGTGCTGGACCAGGACGAAGCGGTGGTCCTGCGGGGCCCCGGCCGCCGCCTGCGCGGCGGCGAGCGCCGTGCCGAGCCGGTCCGGGGTGCATCCGGGCGGGAGGCAGACCAGGACGCCGGGGCCGGTGCGCGCGCGGGCGAGCCGGTCGCGCAGCGCGGCGGCGAAGGGGTGGTCCTCGTCCGCGAACAGCTGCCAGGGGCCGTCGTCCTCGTCCGGGAGCCGCTGCGGCAGCGGGAGCTCCTCGTGTTCGGGGGCGAAGGCGCGGGCCCAGGCGGCGGCGCCGGGCACCACCGGGGCGCGGTCGCCGTCGCCGGGACGGCCGGTGGCCGCCAGCGTCTCCAGGGCCTCGGCGAGTTCGCGCACGGTGGCGGTGGCGAAGTTGGTCGGGGTGGCGGCCGCGGACACGCCGAGGCGTTGCGCGGCCTGGTTCACGATCTGCCCGACGGTGATGGAGCTGAGGTGCAGCCCGTCCAGCAGCCGGGTGTCGTCGCCGACGGACTCCACGGGCAGTTCGGCGCGTTCGGCGACGAGACGCCGTACCACCTCGACGCCCGGGACTCCGTCGGCCGTGGTGGCGTCCGCGGCGGCGGGGGCCCGCCCGGTGCCCCGGCCGCCGTGGGTCTCGACCTCCGGGGCGCGTTCGCAGGGGCTCTCGAAGAACCGGAACCGCTGCCCGATCTCCAGGGGCCGTACCAGGCGGTCGGAGAAGAGGCGTTCGGTGCGCAGGGGCGCGCCGAGGACGAAGGCCGCGGCGGCCACCCGGAGCAGTCCGCGCAGGGATTCGTCGTCGGTGTCCAGTGCCAGTGCCGGTACGCCGGTGACGGCCGGGGCCAGGGCGCTGAGCACCTGCCCCGGGCCGGCCTCGATCAGCAGGTCGGTCTCCGCCGCGGCGCCCGCCAGTGCCTGGGCGAAGCGGACCGGCCCGGTCATCTGGCGGTGCAGCAGCCCGGGGATGTCGGTACCGGGGGCGAGGACGCCGCCGGTGACGGTCGAGACGATCTGGCGGCGGATCTCCCCGAAGCGTTCGCCGGCGAGGTGCCGGGCGAAGGCGTCGGCCGCCGGGGCCACCAGGGGCGAGTGGAAGGCGTGGGACACGGGGAGACGGACGGGGCGGATGCCGGCCGCCCGTGCCCTGGCCTCCACCTCGGTGACGGCGTCGTCCGGGCCCGCGACGACGGTACGGTCGGGGCCGTTGAACCCGGCGAGCACGGCCGGCAGTCCCGCGACGAGTTCCCCGGCCCGTTCGGGCGGCGCGGTGAGGGAGGTCATGGCGCCCGGGGCGCTGTGCTCGGACATGGTGCGGCCGCGGGTACGCGCGATGCGCAGCAGCGCGTCGGCGTCCAGCGCGCCCGCCCAGTGCAGTGCCGTGATCTCGCCGAGGCTGTGCCCGACCGCGACGTCCGCCGTCAGGCCCAGGGCGTCGAGCGCGCGCAGGGCCGCGAGGGAGCCGGTGACGATACGGGGCTGGGCGTTCTCGGTCGCCACCATGTCCCCGGTGGTGTGCAGCCGGGCCCGCTCGTAGACGTCGGCGGCCTCGGTGAGGCGGCGGCGCAGCGCTCCGCCGCTCGCGCCGCGTCCGGAGCCCTGGCCGGGGAAGAGGTAGCCGATCCTGGCGGGCCCGGTGGCGCGGCCGAGGAAGCCGTGTCCGTCGGGGGTGAGGTGGGTGTGCCGTCCGTCGTCCAGGAGGCCGATGAGGTGCGTCAGCTGCCGTTCGGCGTCCTCCGGGGAGGAGACGACGGCGGCCGCCCGGTAGGGGGCGTCGCCCAGCCGCCGGTGGAGGAGGGCGGCCAGGTCGCCGAGCTGGGCGTAGGAGAGCCGGGGGACGAAGGCGGCGAGTTCCGCCAGGAGGGCGCGCAGTTCCCCGGGCGAGGCGGCGTCGGCGAGGAGGAGTTCCCGGTCCTGGACGGCGGCGGGCAGGTGGCGGGTCCGGCCGCCGGGCCGGGCGGGCGTGGTGGTGTCCGTGGCGTCCAGGACGACGTGGGTGTTGATGCCGCCGAAGCCCATGGCGGTGACGCCCGCGCGGGCGGGTGCGCCGGAGGGCCAGGTTTCGGGGCCGCGCAGGACGCGCAGCGGTGCGCCGTCCTCGGTGAGGAGGGGGTGCGGGTCGACGCAGCCGACGGAGGGCGGCAGGACGCGGGTGTGGACGGCCATGGCGGCCTTGATGAGTCCGGCGACCCCGGCGGCGGCCTTGGTGTGGCCGATCATGCCCTTGACGGAGCCGATGACGGCGGGGGGCCCGGAGGGGCCGGTCGCGGCCCTGGCCCGCATCAGGGCCGTGAGTTCGGTGGCGTCGCCGACGGCGGTGCCGGTGCCGTGTCCCTCGAACAGGGGGACGGTGCCGATGCCGAAGCCGGCGCGGGCGTAGGCCCGGTCCAGCGCCAGGCGGTAGCCGCCGACCTCGGGGCGGGTGATGCCGCCCCGGCCGTCGGAGGAGATGCCCCAGCCGGCGACGGTGGCGTAGACGCGGTGCCCGGCGGCGCGGGCGTCCTCCTCCCGCATCAGGACGACCATGCCGCATCCCTCGCCCGGCCAGAAGCCGTTGGAGCCGCGGTCGTAGACCCGCATCTCGCCCTTGGCCAGGGCGCCGGTCTTGGCGAAGCCGATGATCTCGAACGGGTCGATCGACAGGTCGACGCCCCCGGCGACGGCGACGTCGAGGTCCCCGTCGAGCAGAGACCCGGCGGCCTGGACGACGGAGAGCAGCGAGGAGGAGCAGGCGCCGTCGACGGTGTAGCCGCCACCCTTGAGGTCGAAGTGGTTGCAGATCCGTCCGGCGATGGTGTTGGAGAGGCCGCCGGCCAGGCTGTCCTCGTCGATCTCGGGGAACGGGCTCTTGTACACGTGCTCCACGTCGTCCAGGAGGTCCGCGAGCCGTTCGCCGTCCCAGTCCCGGTCCTGGAGCGCGGCGGCCAGGACGCGGCGGACGTAGGGCCAGCGCAGGCGCAGGACATTGGCGCGGGTGAACTCGCCGGTGAGGGTGTTGCCGACGACGACGCCGGTACGGACCCGGTGCAGGCCGTCGGCGGCCGGGAAGCCGGCGTCGGCGAGCGCGGCGCCCGCGGTGTCGAGGGCGAGCCAGTGGGTGAGGTCGGTCGCCCGGTAGGTGCTTCCGGCGATCTTGTGGGCGACCCGGTCGAAGGAGTAGCCCTCGATGACGGCGGCGTGGCGCGCGTAGAAGCGGTCGGGTACCGCCGGGTCGGGGTCCCAGTAGTCGTCGAGCCGCATACGGGTGTCGGGCAGGCGCCGGAAGGCCCGGCGGCCGGCGAGCGCGTTCTCCCACAGTTCCCGGGGCGAGGCGGCGTCGGGGTAGCGGCAGGCCATGCCGACGATGGCGACGGCGGTCATGCGGGCACCGCCTCCTTTCCGGTCCCGGCGGCCGGGGTGGCGGGGGCCTCCTCGGCCGCGGCGGCCCGGCCGGGCGCGTGCTCCGCCGCGCGCCGGGCACCGAGGTGGAGCCACCAGAGGTAGCCGCCGCGGATGAGGCAGACGGCGGCGGTGGCGAAGAAGATGCCGTAGGCGATGCCGAGGGCGGTGAGGACGCCGTACATCGCGGCGACCCCGCCGCCGAAGGCGATCTGGGAGACCGGCTTGGAGGGGGTGGTTCCGGGGTCGGTGACCATGTAGTTGGTGAAGAGGACGAAGGCGACGCCGGTCATCATGCCGAGTCCGGCGGGGATCGCGGTGCCGAACACCAGGCCGCGGACGACGGCCTGGAGGGCGAAGCCGGTGACCCAGGCGGCGATCAGCCACATCCGGTGCGTCAGCTTGGCGTTGAGCAGGGTCCCGGCGGCGACGATCACCGCGGGGATGATCCAGTCGACGGCCCCGGTGACGTACTCGGTGAAGTGGTACGGAGGCGCGATGCTGGCCCAGGGGAAGAGCAGCAGGATCACGGTGATGCCGAAGTTGGACGGGTTCATGTAGTGGCGGGGCTTGCCGCGTACGGGGGCGCGCAGCACCCATTTGGTGCCGACGGCGACGACGACGCCGAAGACCATCACCCAGAGCCGGTCGTTGACGTACGTCAGCATGTTCAGCGCGAGGGCGGTGATGTGGGAGGGGTAGAGGAACTCCACCACGCCGCGGGGGCCGTTGCCGAGGAAGCGGGGGCGGCGCCGCTCCGCGCGGGCGCCGATCAGTTCGAGGCCGGTCTCGACGGTGTAGGCGGTGGCGAGCGCGATCAGCGGCCAGGTCCAGGGCTGTTCGAAGCCGAGCACCGTGTATCCGAGGATGTTGAAGACGGTGATCGAGAGGGCGAACCGGCGCAGGGCCGTGATGACCTGGGGGGCGTGACGCGGTGCGACAGCTTGCGGTTCTGCCATGTCGGTCACTTCTCCTTCGCCCGGGTGTCGAGCTGGATCGTGTGCCGGCCGTGGTCCAGCCGGAGGTCCTGGTCGTGCACCTGGCCCGAGCGGTCCCGCCATCGCAGATGCGTCGTCACGGGCCCGTGGGCGTTCCTGCCGAGGCCGATGTGCACGTCGTGGCTGCGCTTGCCGGAGTGGCCGCCGCCGCCGTCGACCCTGCTGACGCGCCGGGAGCCGTCCGGCATCGTCACGGTGACCTGGGCGTCCACCACGGGTCCGCCGGAGGGGTGCAGCAGCCGCAGGGAGAGGAAGTCGCCGGTGTCCGGGCTCTCGTTGTGGTAGAAGACGGGCTCGCCCCACTGCCGGGCGACGACCATGTCGAGGCGGCCGTCGCCGTCGGCGTCGCCGGTGGCGATGCCGCGGGTGGGGGTGTGCACGGCCATGCCGAGGGCGTCGGCGAGGTTGGTGTAGCCGCCGTCCGCGCCCTTGGCGAAGAAGCGCAGGGTCTGGTTGCCGCCGAGGTCGTCCCCCTGGCGGACGTGGGGCCACCAGTCGGGGTCCTTGGTCAGCTCGTCGTTGGAGGCGGCGAGTTCCTGGAGCTGGGGCCAGCGGTTGGTCTTGCCCTTGACGAAGCCGGTGGCCTGGGCGATCTCCAGCTGTCCGTCGTTGTTGAAGTCGCCGGTCTTCACGTCCCAGCCCCAGCCGGACCAGGCGGTGCCGAGCGGGGCGCTGCGGTCCTCGAAGGGGGCCTCGCCCTTCAGGAGGCGGGCGCGCAGGTCGGTCTTGTCCGCGGCCCGGTCCAGGAAGGTGAAGTTGCTCTCCTGGATGCCGAAGGAGGTGGTGATGTTGCTGACGAACATGTCGTAGAGCCCGTCGCCGTCCAGGTCGCCGAAGTCGACGCCCATGCCCTTGAAGGAGCTGCGGCCGATCTGCTTGGACTTGGGCACCATCGGGTCGCGGGGGCCCTTCACCTCGGCGAAGGCGATCTTCCCGGGACGTGACCTGTTGTGCAGCAGGGCGGAGGTGCCGAAGTCGTGGGCGAGGAACAGCTCGGGGAGCTGGTCGCCGTCGAGGTCGGTGGCGGAGGCGGCGAGGGTCCAGCCGGTCCGTGTGTCCTTCGGCAGTGCGTCGTCGGCGGGCCGGAAGCCGTGCTGGGTCCAGCGCAAGACGTGGTCCGTGCCGCCGTTGAGGGCGTGGGAGAGCGAGTCGTTCATCTGGACGCCGCCGTCCTTGGACGGGTCCAGCACCGGGCTGTCGGGGAAGTAGTTGCCGATGAAGATGTCGTCGTGGCCGTCGCCGTCGAAGTCGGCGATCGTCACGGCGTTGGTGTTCCACAGCGGCCCGGTGTACTTCGCCGTGCCGGCGCCGGGCACCAGTTCGGTGGGGCGGAAGGAGGCGGGTCCGTGTCCGTCGGAGCCGGGCTCGGCCTGGAAGATGACGGGGGTGCGTCCCCAGTAGTAGACGAGCAGGTCCGTCCGCCCGTCCTCGTTGAAGTCCCCGGCGGCGCAGCCCATCGGGGCCATGGTGTCGCTCATGGGGAGGGGCGCGGGGTCGAGGACGAACGGCCGGTAGCGGTCGGCGCCCTTGCCGGGTGCGGGGGTCACCACCACCTGGTCGATCCGGGGGTCGGTGAGGCACAGGTCGTTGGGGAGTCCGTCGCCGTCGATGTCGTTCATCGCGACCCCGGCGCCGACCGAGGAAATCCATCCGGCGATGTGCTCGTATTTCTTGTTCACCTTGCGGATCGTCTGCTCCTGGTATCCGGAGGGCAGGGCGATCGACATCGGCGTGAAGGCGTACCGGTCCGCCATTTCCTTCGTCTCCGCCGCCGATCTTTCCGGCAGGCGTACGACGGTGAAGAGGCCGACCATGAGCGCGAGCGCGATGGCTCCTGGAATACGTGCGCGCATTGTGCTTTTCATCGCCACGGCGTTCAACGCCTTTCCTGCGAGACGATTTCTTCGGCCACCCGGCGCCGCCATTCCTCGTAGGAACGGCCGTCGGCGGGTGCGGAATCGGCGGGGCGGTGGGCGGAGCACAGCCGGGCCGCTTGCTCCGGCTCCAGTCCGCACAGGACCCGGGTGGCGAGCCCTGTGTGCGGAACGGCCAGCCGGGCCCGCACCCGGGCCTCGGCGGCGAACGCGGCCCCCTGCGCGAGCTGCGGGCGGTGGTGGCCGGCGTGCCGTACCAGCCGGCGCAGTTCGTCCTCGTCGGCGCCGCCCGCGTAGGCGGCGGCGAGTCCGGCCCCGCCGTAGAGGTCGGGCCGGCGCTGCTCGGGGAACTTCCCGATCAGGGCCGCGACATGGTCGGGGTCGGTGCCGCCGACGAACCACAGGGCGCGGCCGATGCCCTGGTCGACGGCCCGCTGGACGTAACCGGCGGGGCCGTCGGGCCAGCGCAGCGCGGTGTCGAGGTACTGCCCGTCCACGTACTTCGCGGTGCGGAAGTACGCCTGGTGGAAGCCGTACCCGTCGAGGATCAGCCATCTGATGGGGCGTTGGGTCCGCGTCACGTCCGGCCACAGGGGCCTCGGGAGCCTGGCCAGGGCCCACCCGATACCCACATACGCCATGTAGACGTGGTGGCGACCCTCCCCGGACAGCAGTCCGGCGAGCCGTCTGCCGCTGCTTCCCGGCAGGGCGTCGAGCACGGTGCAGCCCATGGCCGCGCCCTCGTAGGCGAAGCCGCGGAACCGCGTGGGCACGCCGCTCAGGCGGTGTTCCATCTCCGCCAGGGAACGCGCTTCGACCGCGTCGCCATATCCCCGGAGAAAGGACTGCCCGATGGTCTCCAGGAGTTCCTGGGCGGCCGGGCTTTTCCGGTGGAATCCGCGTTTGTCGAGCCGGGTGGCCGAAACATTGGGTGTGAGAATGCGGCGCCGCAGCGCACGCAAAGGAGCTGACACCGAACTCTACCGCCCCTCCGTGGATTTGGGGTGATGCAATTCACGAATCTACTCGCCGGAACCGATTGCCCGTCTTCTTCGGTAGTGCTCAACCGCCGTCGGCGGCAAGCCGGTCCCTGACATTCCGCCGCCACATTTCATAGGCCGGTACGGGCCCCGGTGTCCCGGGGGGCACCGCGCCGTCGTCGGCGAGCGCCACCGCCGCCTCGCAGCCGAGCCCGGTCAGGGCGTGCACCGCGGCACGGGTGTGGTCCGGCACCAGGCCG
>NZ_JCANQV010000232.1:0-9419 GCF_059553635.1 Candidatus Streptomyces philanthi | reverse complement strand
GCGCCCCCTGCGCCGACCCGCTGCTGCTGCCCGTCGCCGTCCTCCTCAACGGCCTCGGCCTGGTGATCGTCCACCGGCTCGACCTCCAGACCCCGCAGGACCACGCCGCGCCGACGCAGCTGGTCTGGTCGGCCGCCGGGCTCGCCCTGTTCACCGTGGTCGTCGCGGGACTGCGCGACCACCGGGTGCTGCGCCGCTACGCCTACCTCAGCGCGGCCGTGGCCCTGGCGCTGATGACCGCGCCGGTCGTCCTCCCCGCCGTCAACGGCGCCCGCATCTGGCTACGGATCGGACCGCTCTCCCTCCAACCGGGCGAATTCGGGAAGGTGCTGGTCACCGTCTTCCTCGCGGCCTCCCTCGCCGCCAACCGCGAGGCGCTGGCCCGCACCGGGCGCAGGGTGTGGCGGCTGCGGTTCCCCTCCGGCCGGCTGCTCGGCCCGGTCGTCGCGGTCTGGCTGCTGTGCGTCGTCGTCCTGGTCCTGGAACGCGATCTGGGCGCCGCGCTCCTCTTCTTCGTCCTCTTCGTCGCGATGCTGTACGTGGCGACCGGCCGCACCGGCTGGACGGCGATCGGCCTGCTGCTCGCGTGCCTGGGCGCGGCGGCGCTGGGGACGCTGGAGCCCCATGTCCACGGGCGGGTCGAGGACTGGCTGCACCCCTTCGCCGGGCCCGCGCCGGGACAGCTCGCCCAGTCGCTGTTCGCGTTCGCCGCCGGAGGGCTGACGGGCACCGGGCTCGGCCGGGGCGACTCGGTGCTCATCGGCTTCGCGATGAAGTCCGACTTCGTCCTGGCGACGGTCGGCGAGGAGTTGGGCCTGGCCGGCCTGACGGCGCTGCTGCTCCTCTACGCCGTGCTCGTCGCCCGCGGCTACCACGCCGCCGCCGGGCTGCGCGACCCCTTCGGCACACTGCTCGCCGTCGGTCTCGCCACCCTCCAGGCCCTTCAGGTCTTCCTCGTCGCGGGCGGGGTGAGCGGACTGGTCCCGCTGACCGGGATGGCGCTGCCGTTCCTCGCGCAGGGCGGCTCGGCGGTCGTCACCAACTGGCTGGTGGTGGCGCTGCTCGTCCGCCTCAGCGACCGCGCGCGAACGCCGGAGGCCGTGGACTCCCCCGCCGGACGCCGCCCGTGATCCGCCACACCCGTCACCTCGCCGCCGTCGGCCTGCTGCTGCTCCTCGCCCTGCTGGCCAACGCGGCGCGGGTGCAGGTCCTCCAGGCGGACGCCTACGGGCACCACCCCGGCAACCGCCGTACCGAGATGTCCCGTTACGCGCAGCCGCGCGGCGCCCTGCTCGTCGGCGGCCGCCCCGTCACCGGCTCGCGCGACAGCGGTGGCCGGCTGCGGTACGAGCGGACCTACACCGACGGCCCCCTCTACGCCCCGGTCACCGGCTACTCCTCCCAGGCGTACGGGACCTCCCTGCTGGAACGCGCCGAGGACAGCGTCCTCTCCGGCTCCGACCCGCGGCTCACCGCCTTCCCCTGGTGGGACAGGATCACCCGGTCCCGCAGACACGTCGGCGATGTCGCCACCACCATCGACGCGGTGGTGCAGCGCGCCGCGTTCGGCGGGCTGGGGCGGCGGAAGGGGGCGGTGGCCGCGATCGAACCGGGCACCGGCCGCGTCCTCGCCCTGGCCAGCACCCCCTCGTACGACCCGGGCGAACTGTCCGGCAACGGCCGCTCGGTGGCCGCCGCCTGGCAGCGGCTGACCGGCGACGACGAGCGTCCGCTGCTCAACCGGGCGACCTTGAAGACCTATCCGCCCGGCTCGGTCTTCAAGGTCGTCACCGCGGCGGCCGCGCTGGAGAGCGGCGCGGTCACCCATGTCGACGACCCCACCAACTCCCCCGACCCGTACCGCCTGCCCGGCACCGCGACACTGCTGGGCAACGCGACGGACGACTGCGAGGACGCCAGCCTGCGGGACGCGTTCCGGGTGTCCTGCAACACCGTCTTCGCCCGGCTGGGCAACCGGATCGGCGCGGGCGCGCTGGTGCGGACGGCCCGGGCGTTCGGCTTCAACGACCGGGACCAGCGCCTCCCGTCCCCGGTGGCGCCGAGCCGTATCGACACACGGATGGACCCCTCGCAGGTCGCGCTCTCCGCCATCGGCCAGTACGACACGGCGGCGACCCCGCTCCAGATGGCGATGGTGGCGGCCACGGTCGCCAACGGCGGGGAGCTGATGCCGCCGTACCTCGTCGACGAGGAGACCGACGCCGGGGGCGGCCTCGTCGCCGTGCCGCCGCGCCGGCCCCCGCGGCGGGTGGTCTCCGCCGCCACCGCGCGGCAGCTCCAGGACCTGATGACCGACGTCGTCGAGCACGGCAGCGGCCGGCAGGCGGCCCTGCCGGGCGCCACCGTCGGCGGCAAGACCGGGACCGCGCAGCACGGGGTGGACAACGAGGGGACACCGTACGCCTGGTTCATCTCCTGGGCCCGGTCCCAGGGCGCGGGCCGCCCCGCGGTCGCGGTGGCGGTGGTCGTCGAGGACGCGGCCGCCGACCGGGCGGAGATCAGCGGCGGCGGCAACGCGGCGCCCGTCGCCCGCGCGGTGATGACGGCGGCCCTCCGGGAGGAGAGGGAGCGGCGGGAGCGGGGTGGTGGGGTGGGGTGGCCGCGGTGAGAGGGGTTTCGTACGGGGGCGGGGCGTCGTCACGTACGGGGGGGTGCGGCTCTGCCGGAACCGCGCCCACCGCAACCACCGGCTCACCTGCACCGGCATGCCCCTCCGCCCCCACCGGAACCACGCGCCCCCGCATCTCCCGATGCCCCTCCCCCGGGCACCCCCGCAGTGCCCCAGGGCCCTCTTCTCACCCCTTCCCCCGCCCGCCACAATGGCCCGATGGCCGACACCACCCGCGCATCGGGCACCGCAGAAGCCTCCGTCACCCCCTCCGTCCTCCTCTCCCTCCCCGAGGTGGAGGCGCTGGCCCGGCGGGCGCACGCCGGGCGCACCGACAAGGCCGGGCGCCCCTACGTCCGCCATCTCGCCGCCGTGGCCGCCGGGGTCCGGGAACGCGGCGGCAGTACGGAGCAGATCGCCGCGGCCTGGCTGCACGACGCGGTCGAGGACGGCGTGCTCTCCCCCGGCGAGCTGGACGAGGCGGCGCTCACCCCGGCGACGAAGGCGATGATCCTGGCGCTCACCCGCCACGAGGACGAGCCGGTGGAGTCGTACACCGCCCGCGTCCTCGCCGTACCGGGCGCGCTGCTGGTCAAGGAGTCCGATCTGGCGGACAACTCCGACCCGGCCCGGCTGTCCCTCCTGGACGGGGCGACCCGCGAACGGCTGACCGCGAAGTACGCGCGGATGCGGGAGCTGCTGGGCCTCACCCCCTGAGCGCGGCGTCCCCGCGTCCACTCCCCGGACGCCGCTCCGCGACGGCGCCGGGCGCGGCTACCCTCCGCCGTATGCCTCTTCCGCAGCCCACGGAACCGCGAACGGACCGGGTGATCGCCGCGCTGGACGGCGTCGGCGTCCGCCGGTACACCACCGGCCAGGTCATCCTCGACGGCATCGACTGGACCGTACGCTCCGGCGAGCACTGGGCCCTGCTCGGCGCCAACGGCGCGGGCAAGACCACGGTGCTGCGCCTGGTCGGGGCGCTGATGTTCCCCACCACCGGCACCGTCGAGGTGCTCGGCCACCGCCTCGGCTCGGTGGACGTCCGCGAACTGCGCGCCGTGATCGGCCTGGTCTCCGGCGCCCAGACGGTGCCGCAGGACGCGACGGCCCACACGGTCGTCCTGACCGGCGCCACCGGGACCGTGCAGCCGCTGTGGCGCGCGTACGACGCCGCGACCCGGGCCCGCGCCCACACCCTGCTCGCCGAACTCGGCTGCGCCGAACTCGCGGACCGCCCGTACGGCGTGTGCTCGGGCGGACAGCGGGCCCGCGTCCTGATCGCCCGCGCCCTGATGGCCGACCCGTCCCTGCTGCTGCTCGACGAACCGTTCAACGCCCTCGACCTGCCCTCCCGCGAGGACCTGATCGACGCGCTGCACCACCTCGCCCTCGGACGCCCGGAGTTGGCGACGGTCACCGTCACCCACCACCTGGAGGAACTGTCCCCGGCCATCGGCCACGCACTGCTGCTGCGGGACGGCCGCGTCCAGGCCCTCGGCCCGGTCGCCGACGTCCTGACCGGCGCGCGGATGACGGAGTGCTTCGGCCGCCCGATCGAGGTGTCCCGGCACGAGGGACGCTGGACGGCCCGGTCGGGGCGCCGGACGGGCGGGCAGGCCCGGACGGGTGAGGAGCCGCTTGCGCCTGCCAGGTGACCGCCCGGATGCCGCGTTTCGGCCGGCGCGGGCGTCGGTACAGGGAGCGGCAGCGGCATCCGACGACGCCTGGAGGCAGCCATGCCCACGATCACCCCCCATCTCTGGTTCGACACCCAGGCCCGGGAGGCCGCGGAATTCTATGTGTCCGTCTTCCCGAACTCCGCCGTCAAGAGGATCACGTACTACAGCGAGGGCGCCCCACGCCCGGCCGGCACCGTCCTGACCGTCGACTTCGTCCTCGACGGCCAGGAGTACACCGCGCTCAACGGCGGACCCCAGTTCACCTTCGACGAGGCGATCTCCCTCCTCGTCCCCTGCGCCGACCAGGCCGAGATCGACCACTACTGGGACCGCCTCTCCGAGGGCGGCGAACAGGGCCGCTGCGGCTGGCTCAAGGACCGCTACGGCCTCTGCTGGCAAATCGTCCCCACCGCCCTCCGCACCCTCCTGACCGGCCCCGACGAACGCCGCGCCCAACGCGCCACCCAGGCCCTCCTGGGCATGCGCAAAATCGACATCGCGGCGTTGAACGCGGCGGCGGACGGGGGGTGAGGGGCTGGCGGGGCAGGTACGGTCCTTCTCGGCCATCGCGGGCAAACATCCGTATGGCGCCGGAGGCATTGTGAGGGCCAGTCACTCACGAAAGGCCGCGCACACTTACGCACCCGCCCGTCACGAGTGCCAGTTGAGCCTGCGCAGACCTTCGATTTCACCTCGGGCGAGTCGGACAAAAAGTTCGGCGATCTCCCCTTCGCCCACTTCTTCCCTCTCGCCACATTCACCGGCGTCCTCATTCTCGACGTTTTCCCAGATGACCGGACCCGAGGCCGAATGCCTCATTGCGGCGCGCCGATTTCCGCCGCACGGCATTGATATCGTGACCGATGGGGGTCGCGCCCCACCATGCGCATGGTCATCCAGCGCCCCAAGCCGAGGAGCTGACGATGATCCGGAATCCGCGCCGGCCCGCCCTGGCCGCTGCCCTCGCCCTGGTCGTCGGCAGCGCGCTCGCGGCATGCGAGGGCGACGAGCCCCTGGACTACCAGGCCAGATACACCAGCCACCGGCCCCTGCGCGTCACCGGCTCCCCTTCCACCGGCAGCCTCGAAACGGTGCAGCGGATCGTCTGGCGCCTCGCCGACAAGGACGCCGACGGGTTGGCCACCCTGGACACGGAGAGGGGCGGTGACTCCGTGGCGCGCGCCTGGGTCAGGGCGTACGCCAAGGACGCCCGGGGTGAGGTGACGGCGGACTTTCTCGACGAGGGTTCCGTGCGCCAGGACGTGGTGCTCCACTTCGCCACGTCACGCCGCACCCAGGAGCTCACCGTCCGCATCGGGGACGACGACGCCTGGGGCGTGGTCCTGGACAATCCGGACCCTGCTCCGGAGTCCCGGTGAGTACCTTCCGGGAAACCGTGCGGCCCTTCGCGCGGGGAGACTGACCGGGAGAGGGGGTGGCCGCGGGGCCCGGCGTCACCGTGCCGACGCTGCGGAAGCGTCATTCATCAGGTGTGCGCCTCCCCGGAAGAGGATTCCTCCCCCCGGCCGATCGTCTGCGCCACCTCCTCGCCCCGGGCCTTCTCCTCCGCCGCGAAGCGCTCCGCGTCCAGGCGTTCGGCGATTTCCTCGTCCTGGGTCATGAGGAGGTCGAGGTTGGCGTCGCCGAGTTCGAAGACGCCCATGTCGGCGTAGGCGCGTTGGAGGGGTTCGCCCCACAGGCCGATGTCCTTGACGCAGGGGACGATGCGGCTGAAGAGGGCCTTGCGGAACATCTGCGTGTAGGGGGAGTTCTCGGTGATGCCGGCGGCCTCGGCCTTGGGGATGCCGAAGTTCTCCAGTACCTCGGTGCCGCGCAGGCGGTCGCGCATCAGGTAGCAGCCCTCGATGACGAATTCCTCGCGTTCGCGCAGTTCGGCCCGGGTGAGGCCGCGGTAGTAGTCGCGCAGGGCCAGGCGGCCGAAGGCGACGTGGCGGGCCTCGTCCTGCATGACGTAGGCGAGGATCTGCTTCGGCAGCGGCTGGGTGGTGGTGTCGCGGATCATGCCGAACGCGGCCAGGGCGAGGCCCTCGATGAGGACCTGCATGCCGAGGTAGGGCATGTCCCAGCGGGAGTCGGTGAGGGTGTCGGAGAGCAGGGCCCGGAGGTTGTCGTTGATCGGGTACAGCATGCCGATCTTGTCGCGGAGGAAGCGGCCGTAGATCTCGGCGTGCCGGGCCTCGTCCATGGTCTGGGTGGCGGAGTAGAACTTCGCGTCGAGGTCGGGGACGGCTTCCACGATGCGGGCGGCGCACACCATGGCGCCCTGCTCGCCGTGGAGGAACTGGCTGAACTGCCAGGAGGCGAAGTGCTGCCGCAGATCACCGCGGTCCTTCGCGGTCATGCGGTCCCAGTGGCGGGTGCCGTACACGGCCATGGCCTCGTCGGGGGTGCCGAGGGGGTTCTTGGGGTCGACGGGCAGGTCCCAGTCGATGCGGGTGGTGGCGTCCCACTGCTTGTCCTTGCCCTTTTGGTAGAGGGCGAGCAGGCGGGCGCGGCCTTCGTCGTAGTCCCAGGTGAAGCGGGCCTCGCCGGTGGCGGGCACCTGCCATACGGGTCCGCCGGGGTCCTGTACGTACAGCTCGCGGGTCGACACGGTCGCCTCCTCGGGGGCCACACGACGATGCGGCCTCCTCGGCAGGCTCACACGCCTCTTACCGGCGGGTCAAGAACTGTGCGCAGGGGATTGACGCCCTTGCTGACAGGTAGTCTCATAAGGCGATACCGACGGTAACTCACGAGCGAGGTGCCCCAGCCATGACCCCCGCGACGACCGCGCCCTCCTTGCCGGACACCGACGTCCTGCGGGACGCCCTCGGGCTGCTCAAGGACCGGGAGCAGGTGGCCGAGCGGCTGCTCGACGCCTCCGCCAGGCACTCCTTCGACCCGGACACCGAACTCGACTGGGACGCGCCGCCGGAGGACGGCAAGTGGTTCTGGCCGCCGGAGCTGGTATCCCTCTACGACACCCCGCTGTGGAAGCGGATGTCCGAGGAGCAGCGGCTCGATCTCGCCCGGCACGAGGCCGCCTCGCTCGCCTCCCTCGGCGTCTGGTTCGAGATCATCCTGATGCAGCTCCTCGTGCGGCACATCTACGACAAGTCCCTGACCAGCGCCCACGTCCGCTACGCGCTCACCGAGATCGCCGACGAGTGCCGGCACTCCATGATGTTCGCCCGTCTGGTCCAGAAGACCGGCGCGCCCGCGTACCCGGTCTCGCGCCTCAACCACAACCTCGCCCGCGTCCTCAAGACGATCTCCACCACCCCCGGTTCGTTCGCCTGCACCCTGCTCGGCGAGGAGATCCTGGACTGGATGCAGCGGCTGACCTTCCCGGACGACCGGATCCAGACCCTCGTCCGCGGGGTGACCCGCATCCATGTCGTCGAGGAGGCCCGGCACGTCCGCTACGCGCGGGAGGAGCTGCGCCGCCAGATGGTCACCGCCCCGCGCTGGGAGCGCGAGTTGACGCGCGTCAGCTGCGGCGAGGCGGCGCGGGTGTTCTCCATCGCGTTCATCAACCCCGAGGTCTACCGCAACGTCGGGCTGGACAAGCGCGAGGCGGTCGCCCAGGTCCGGGCGAGCGGCCACCGCCGCGAGGTGATGCGGTCGGGCGCGCGCCGGCTGACCGACTTCCTCGACGACATCGGCGTCCTGCGCGGGGTGGGCCGCCGGCTGTGGCGCAGCTCCGGGTTGCTCGCCTGACGCCGCGGCGCCCCCGCGTCACGCCTGTACGGTGTCGAACCGGGGCCGGTTACGCTGCTGTTCATGAACGGCAGCGGCCCCGCCCCGGCAGTCCCCAAACCCGCCTACCGCAGACTCAGCGTCGAGCAGCGCCGCAGCCAGCTCCTCGCGGCGGCGCTGGACCTCTTCTCGCGCCGGGCCCCCGAGGACGTGTCGCTGGACGATGTCGCGGCCGCCGCCGAGGTCTCCCGTCCGCTGGTCTACCGCTACTTCCCCGGAGGCAAGCAGCAGTTGTACGAGGCCGCTCTCCGCAGCGCCGCCGACGTCCTCGAAAGCTGCTTCACGGAGCCGGAGTCCGGCCCGCTCACCTCCCGTCTGTCCCGGGCCCTCGACCGCTATCTGTCCTTCGTCGACGAGCACGCCGCCGGGTTCGGCGCGCTGCTGCGGGGCGGCAGCGTGGTGGAGACGTCCCGTACGTCCGCGATCGTGGACGAGGTGCGGCGTGCCGCCGCCGAGCAGATCCTGCGCCATCTCGGCGAACCGGAGCCGGGCGTACGGCTGCGGATGGCGGTCCGCACGTGGATCACCGCCGTCGAGGCCGCGTCGCTCATCCGGCTGGACGAGGGCGGGCAGCCGCCCCGCGACGAGCTGCGCGACTGGCTGGTCGACCACTTCATCGCGCTGCTCACCGCGACCGCGGCCCGCGATCCGCAGACCGCGCGGGCGGTCCGTACGACGTTGTCCCTGGAGACGCCGGGCGGGCCGGTGGACGACCTGGTGCGGAGGGTGCTGCCGGTGCTGGGCGAGCGCTGAGGGGCGGGGGCCGCGCGGCCGTCCCCCGGTGTGACACTGAGGGCGTGCGAAGCGAGAACACGCCCTTCATCGGCGGCCCGCTGGACGGGCGGACCCTGCCGGTCCTGGTCGGTGCGACCGGCCGGCCCCCGAAGCGCTACGAGGTCCCGGTGCCGCACGACGACGGGCGGCCGCCGACGGTGCATGTGTACCGGCTGGCCCCGGGCCCGGCCGGGCGCCTGGGGCTGCCGCGCGGGTGGGTGTACCGGTACGACCCGGAGGGCGGCGGTCCGCGCTTCCCGTTCCCCCGGTTCTGGAGGAAGGGCGGCTGAGGCGTCCGCACTGAGTGCCCGTCATCTCCTCCGTCCGTGCCGCCACTCGGTCACCGTACGGCGCTCCCGTCCCCTCTCCCCCGGCTTGGTCCGAACCATTGACAGTAGTGGTCTAGTCCTGTTGGCTGCCTGCCCAGGAGCCGCCCCGTCCTTCCGGCCCGCCCCTCCCGAGGGGCGGCTCCGCCCGCTCGGCCCGCGCGTTCCCCCCTCCGTTGCGTCGTCGACCGAAGGAGCAGCCCGATGCGTCCTGGCGCACCCCACTCGGACCCCACCCGTCCCGGC
>NZ_JCANQV010000231.1:0-9459 GCF_059553635.1 Candidatus Streptomyces philanthi | reverse complement strand
CGGCGGTGTCGTTGAGCAGTGCCAGGTCGGCGTCGGCCGCGCGGCCGCGGAGTTCGTCGTGCACCACGCGGTGGAGCAGGGTGCGCAGGGCGCGGAAGCGGGCGAGCCAGTGGCCGTCGACGCCGTCGAGCGCGGCGCCGCGCGGGACCACTCCGGCGCCGGTGAGCCATACGGCCAACTGCTCGGGCCCGTCGAGCAGTTCGGCTGGGGGTCCGGCGCAGGTGGCGACCAGGTCGAGGCAGATGCGCCCGCAGTCGAACCGCGGGCCGTGGGGCGTCGTCATGTTCCCGCTCCTCGGAGGACGACGATGCCCCACCAGGGTGCCCGCCGGGCCCTCGGGCCGGAACCCTCCACGCCGCCGCCCCTTCTATACATTTTGCGTATACCGCTCATGTATAGTCCGTCGGACCGGATCGCGATCCCCCAGCCGGTCCCGTGGCCACCACGCCGGACCGCGCGCCCCTCGGAAACCCCACGCACCCCAGGACGAAGGTCTCCATGCCGCGTACCTCCCTGCACACGAACCGTTCCCGCCTCACGCACAAGATCGGCTACGCGGTCCGCAACCCGGCCAAGATCACCCCGTACGTCAAGCGCACCGCGCGGGACACCTGGCTGCGCCTGAAGTACCCCAACCACGTCGACTACTACCGCGCGGTGATGGCCTCCGACACCGGCCGCAACCCGGAGGCCGCGGTCGGCAGCCGCACCCACGAGCGGTGGCTCGCACTGGGCGAGATGCAGTTCGACTACCTCAAGGAGCACGGCCTCCGCCCCGGCAACCGCATGCTCGACATCGGCTGCGGCAACCTGCGGGCCGGCTGGCGCTTCATCTCCTACCTCGACACCGGCAACTACTACGGCATCGACATCTCGCCGGACATCCTGATAGCCGCCAAGAAGACCGTGGCGACGTACGAACTCCAGGCCAAGCTCCCACACCTGACGATCACTCAGGACCTCAAGCTGGAGTTCCTGCCGGACGCCCACTTCGACGTGGTGCACGCCCACAGCGTCTTCTCACACTCGCCGATCACCGTCATCGACGAGTGCCTGGCCCACGTCGGCCGCGTCCTCGCCCCGGGCGGCTTCTTCGACTTCACCTTCGACCGCACCGAGGGCACCGAGCACCAGGTGCTGCGCGAGGACTTCTACTACCGGACCGAGACGCTGCTGCGGCTGGCGCGCCGGCACGGCCTGGAGGCCCGCTTCATGGACGACTGGGAGAAGCGGCCGCACGGCCAGTCCAAGATCCGGGTCAGCAACCCGGAGTAGTACCGGTGACGGCGGGCGGGACGGATCGGAGGGGGATCACCGCCCCGCCCGCGGTCACCCCCATCACCCGCCCGTCCTCCTCCGGCAGCCACACCTCCCCCTCGGGGACCGACAACCACCCGTGGTCCCGCGCGAGTTCACCTGCCACGTCTCGCAGGACGTCCAGCCCGGGATGCCGCAGGCCCTTCCGCCACACCATCCCCACCGGCGACAGCGGCACCGGCTCGGCCAGCGGCCGCAGCACCATCCCCGGTACGTCGATGAACTCCACACTCGCCAGGACCGACCAGCCCCGCCTCCGCACCACCCGCACGAACTCCTCCGCGCCCGCGATCCCCGGGTACGGCTCCGCCGCCCGTATCCCCCGACCGGCGAACAACCGCTCCGCGAGCCCCGTCCACTCCGCGGTCCCCGGATTGCCCGCCCCCGTGTAGAGGGTCTCCCCCGCCAGCTCCGCCAGCGGCACCACGGCACGGCCGGCCAGCGGATGCTCCTCGGACAGCAGGACCGCCATCGGCTCCAGCCGCACCGGCCGGTGGGCGAGCCCCGCCCGGAGCGCGGACGGCAGGCCCGCGAAGCGGCCGAACGACACGTCCAGCCGCCCCGCCGCCAGCTCCGCGGCGGCCCCCGTCAGCCCCGCGTGGAAGCGCGCCACCAGCTCACAGCCGTCCGGCACCCGCCGCCGGGCCTCCTCCAGCACCCGGTACGCGGTCCCCACCGGAGCCCCGACGTCCACCAGCAGCGGCCGCCCGCCCCCGGCCCGGAACGCGCCGGCCAGCTCGTCGTGCGCCGCCAGCACCCGCCGCGCGTACGGGAGCAGCCGCTCCCCGTCGGCCGTCAGCGCCACCCGGCGGGTCGTCCGGACGAACAGGCCGGCGCCCAGTTCCCGCTCCAGCCGCCGGATGTCGCGGCTGAGCGCCTGCTGGGCGACGTGCAGGCGGGCGGCGGCCCGGGTGAAGTGCAGCTCGTCGGCGACGGCGAGGAAGACCCGCAGCAGCCGGGGATCGGTGTCGTACGGCACCGGGACATCGTGGCAGGCCAGGGCGATCGACAACAGAGGTGCGTGAAGGGCGCCCGACCAGGTGTTGGACCGCCCCCGGGCCCGGCCGCGACGCTTGACGCATGATCCGCTTCCTCGCCTTCCGCCCGGTCACCGCCCCGCCCGCGCACCGCGCCCGCCCGCCGCGCCGCTGGTCCGCCCGGCTCCGCGCCCCGCTGCGGCGGCGCGCGGCCCGATGACCGCCCCGGCGCACGAAAAAGCCCCTGGCCCGGCGATTTTCTCGCCGGGCCAGGGGCCTCACATGGGAATTGTGGAGATGGCGGGAATCGAACCCGCGTCCAACGGTGCGGAATCAGGGCTTCTCCGAGTGCAGTCCGCTGCGATTTTCTCGGCCCCGGAGATCACGCGGACAAGTCTCCGACGGGCTCAGTCACTGTTCGATGTCCTTCTGAACCCCCGTGACCGGGATCAGAAGTTCAGTCCCCTAGCTGATGCCAGGATCCGGGTCGGGAACATCCCCGGGCTGACACTTCGCAGGTCGCTACTTAGGCAGCGAGGGCGAAGGAATCGCGCTTGGTGTTGGCGATTATTGGTTGCGACACATGGTTAACGAGATCATTGCCGCTTCCTCGACTCGCTTCCCCTGCTTCGACATCCGCTGTCGAAACCGATCATCCCCATGTTGATTTTTCAAGGTGGTGCACCCCTCGCGGAGTGCGATGCCATCGTACGTGACCAACGTGCGACCGTGCCAGCATATTCCCCGGCAGGGAGCGATCAGGCCCGCTGGCGCCGCCGGGCCGCCGAAATGGCCCGGTCCGCCTCGCGGCGGTCCTGCTTCTCCCGCAGCGTCTGCCGCTTGTCGTACTCCTTCTTGCCCTTCGCCAGAGCGATCTCGACCTTGGCCCGGCCGTCCTTGAAGTAGAGGGACAGCGGGACGATCGTGTGACCGGTCTCCTGGGTCTTCGACTCCAGCTTGTCGATCTCCGCCCGGTGCAGCAGCAGCTTCCGCTTGCGGCGGGCGCTGTGGTTGGTCCACGTCCCCTGCGCGTACTCGGGGATGTGGACGTGGTGCAGCCACGCCTCGTGCCCGTCGATCTGCACGAAACCGTCGACCAGCGACGCCCGGCCCTGGCGCAGCGACTTCACCTCGGTACCGGTGAGCACCAGACCGCACTCGTAGGTGTCGAGGATGTGGTAGTCGTGCCGCGCCTTCTTGTGCTGCGCGATCAGCCTGCGCCCGGTGTTCCTGTCCTGGTCCTTGCGCTTTTCCTTAGCCATAGTGCGACCATTTTCGCACTACGCACCCGTACCGAGGCCACTCAATACCGTGCGGGCACGCGCCTCGGCGCCGCCGCCGACGGCCAGGTCGGGGACGATGCCGCGGCCGTCCACCGCCCGCCCCGACGGGGTGCGGTAGTGGCCGACGGTCAGCTCCGCCACCGAACCGTCCGGCAGCTCGCTGGGCATCTGCACCGACCCCTTGCCGAAGGTCGGGGAACCGACGACCACGGCCCGTCCGCGGTCCTGGAGCGCCCCCGCCAGCAGCTCGCCCGCGCTCATCGTGCCGCCGTCGACGAGGACGACGAGCGGGACGCGGGTGTTGCCGCCGGGCCGGGCGTACAGGACGCGTTGGCTGCCGCGGACGTCGTACGTGGCGACCAGCCCGCCGTCGAGGAACGCGGAGGCGGTGGCGACCGCCTCGGTGACCAGGCCGCCGGTGTTGCCGCGCAGATCGAGCAGCAGGCCGCGGCGCGGATCGGCGGCCCGCACCGCGCGCCGCACCTCGTCGCCGGTGCCCCTGGTGAACGCCGCGACCTTGATCAGGGTGGCGCCGCCGGGCCAGGCCGGGCCGTCGACGGTGACATTGCGGGTCCGCAGCCGGGCACGGTGCAGCAGGGTGTGCCAGGTCCGGTCGCCGCGCCGCAGGTCGAGCGCCACGGGGGTGCCGGCGCCGCCGCCGCGGAGCCGGGCGACGACCTCGGTGACCGGGCGGCCGCGGACCGCGCGGCCGTCGACGGCACGCAGCTCGTCGCCCCTTCTTACCCCGGTCCGGTCGGCGGGGCCACCGGGCTGCACGCGCGATACCGCTATCCGGCCGCCGCCCGTCTGCCGCACCCACAGGCCGACCCCGACGTAGCCGCCGTCGAGCTGCCGCCGGAAGTCCTGGTACTCGCCGGCGGTGTAGATCGCGGCCCAGCGGTCGCCGCTGCGGCTGACGACCTCGGCGGCGGCCTCCGCGCCGGACTTGCCGTCCGCCATCGCGCGGGCCGCCGCGCTCTCGACGGCGGCCCGTTCGGCGGTCCTGGGGCGGGGAGCGGGCGCCGCTTCCCGCCGCTCGCCGTGCGCGGCCCGGTCCGCCAGGTCGCCCGCGGCGACGCCGGTGGCCAGCATGCTCGCGACGACCAAGGCCAAGGCCGCCCCGCGGCGGTTGCGGCGGGGCCTGAGGAACAGACACGGGCCCGACATGGCCGTGAGTCTAGGCGAGACAAGGGCGCCGTACGGAATGTTGTCCGTACGGCGCCCTTGGCGAAGTTCACACCTTCAGGTACTTGCGGAGCGCGAAGAATCCGGCGAGTGCGGGCAGCAGCACGCCGATCACCAGGACCAGCGGCAGGACCGCCGCCACCGGCCCCCAACCGATGAAGTTGACGACCGTGCCCTGCTGAGAGAGCCACTTGTTGATGAGCACGTACTTACCGCCGACGATCATCACACAGGCGAAGAGACTGCCGATCAGACCGGCGATGGCGGCCTCCATGATGAACGGGATCTGGATGTAGAAGCTGGACGCGCCGACCAGCCGCATGATCCCGGTCTCCCGCCGCCTGCTGAACGCCGACACCCGCACCGTGTTGACGATCAGCATCAGCGCGACGACCAGCATCAGCCCCATCACGCACAGGGCCGCCAGCCGCATCCCGTCCAGCAGGCGGAACAGCGGCTCCACCGTGCCGCGCTGGTCCTGCACCTCCTGCACGCCCGGCCGTTCGGAGAACGCGGACTTGATGACCGCGAACTTCGTCGGGTCCTTCAGCTTGATGCGGAAGGACTCCGGGAGCTGGTCGGGTGTCACCAGACCGGCCACCGGGCTGTTGCCGAACTGCTCCTTGTAGTGCTTGTACGCCTCGTCGCTGGACTCGTACTGCACGCTCTGCACGATCGGCAGCCGGGTCAACTCGGCCTTGACGTCCTTCTTCTGCTGCTCGGTGGCCGCGCCCTTGGCGCATTTGACGCTGTTCTCGGCGTCGTTCTTGTTGCAGAAGAAGATGGCGACATTGACCTTGTCGTACCAGTAGCCCTTCATCGCGTTCACCTGGTCGCCCATCAGCAGCGAGGCGCCGAACAGGCTCAGGGAGAGGGCTACGGAGATGATGACGGCGAAGGTCATCGTGAGGTTTCGCCGGAGACCGACGCCGATCTCCGACAGGACGAACTGGGCGCGCATGGCGTCCTTTCAGTGCTGGTAGCCGTACACGCCGCGCGACTGGTCGCGTACGAGCCGGCCCTTCTCGAGTTCCATGACCCGCTTGCGCATCTGGTCGACGATCTGCTGGTCGTGGGTGGCCATGACCACCGTCGTACCGGTCCGGTTGATCCGGTCCAGCAGCTTCATGATGCCGACCGAGGTCTGCGGGTCGAGGTTGCCGGTGGGCTCGTCCGCGATGAGCAGCATCGGCCGGTTGACGAACGCGCGGGCGATGGCGACACGCTGCTGCTCACCGCCGGAGAGCTCGCCCGGCATCCGGTCCTCCTTGCCGCCGAGCCCGACGAGTTCGAGGACCTCGGGGACCGTCTTGCGGATCTGGCCGCGCGGTTTGCCGATGACCTCCAGCGCGAAGGCGACGTTCTGCCCCACCGTCTTGTTGGGCAGCAGCCGGAAGTCCTGGAAGACGGTGCCGAGCTGGCGTCGCATCTGGGGGACCTTCCAGTTGGACAGCTTGGCGAGGTCCTTCCCCAGCACGTGGACGGCGCCGTGGGTGGCGCGCTCCTCGCGCAGCAGCAGCCGGAGGAAGGTGGACTTGCCGGAGCCCGAGGAGCCCACCAGGAAGACGAACTCGCCGCGCTCGATCTCCAGGGAGACGTCCCTGAGCGCGGGGCGGTTCTGCTTCGGGTAGGTCTTGGAGACGTTGTCGAATCGGATCACTGATGCACCACGGTGACCTGGATAGGGGCACGGGCTGCCGGTCACGGCTCCCGTCGGTGAGCGTGACCTTACGCGAACCGCACTCGGCGGTGCAGTCGCCGTCAGGGGTTGGGGGTTTCTTGACCGCTCCTACGGGACAAAAGGAGCACATTCCTCCGGGACGCGCCGTCGCGTCGCGGAGCTGGCACAGTGGAGAGGGAACCCCCGCGCCACCCCGTGCGTTGGAGGGGGAGAAGTAAGGAGGTCGCATGACGTACGACCGATTGGTGTGCGCCAACTGCGCGGCCCCTGTGAGCGAGGGCCGCTGCCCCGTCTGCCGGGCGCACCGGGAGCGGACCCGGCAGGAGGCCGGCGGGCTCATCGGCCAGCTCAACCCCGTGACGCTGCTCGCCCTGCTGGCCCTGCTGATCGCGGTGGGAGCGCTGCTCCACCAGATCGCCTGAGGCCACGGGCCTCCCCCTACCGGAGGCTCACCCGGGGTCGTACGGGCGGTGACCGGACGGACACGCCGAGGGGCCCGGAGCACTGATGTGCTCCGGGCCCCTCGCCGCTGTGCGGGCCGGCGTCAGGCCGCCGCGCCGCCGCTCTTGTTGATCAGGCGGGGCATCATGCGGAAGCCGATACCACCGGCGATCATCGTCGCGGCGCCGACGAGCAGGAAGGTGGTGCCGGAGGCACCGGTCTCCGCCAGCTCGCCGCCCTTGGCCTGCTGCTTGGCCTCGCCGGGCGTGTCGACGATCTCTTCCTTGGACTGGCCGGGCTGGTCGGCCGGGCGGCTGCCCTCGTTGTCCGTACCGGTGCCGGTGCCGTCGCCGCCGGTCGCGCCGCCACCGTGGTGGCCGCCGCCGGTGCTGCCGCCGTCACCACCGGTGGAACCACCGGTGCCGTGACCGCCGGTGCTGCCACCGGTGCCGTGACCGCCCGTGGAGCCGCCGGTGCCGTGGCCGCCGGTGCTGCCGCCGGAGCCGTGGCCGCCCGAGCTGCCGCCCGTGCCGTGGCCGCCGCTCTGGCCGCCGGACTGCTCACCGCCGGACTGGCCACCGGACTGCTCACCACCGGACTGACCGCCCGACTGCTCGCCACCGGACTGACCGCCCGACTGCTCACCACCGGACTGGCCACCGGACTGCTCACCACCGGACTGACCGCCCGACTGCTCACCACCGGACTGACCGCCCGACTGCTCGCCACCGGACTGACCACCGGACTGCTCACCGCCGGACTCACCGCCGGACTCGCCGCCGCTGATGCCGCCGATGGACTGGCCGCCGGACTGCTCGCCGCCGGACTGCCCGCCGTTCTCGTCGCCGCCGGTCTGGCCGCCGTTCTCGTCACCGCCGGTCTGACCGCCGTCGGAGGTGCCGCCGAAGATCCCGCCGATGAAGCCCCGGCCTTCGCCGCCCTGCTGGGTGGCACCGGTCAGGCTGGTCGCCGAGGCGGCGCCGGCCGCGGTGAGCGACGCACCGGCCGCGATCACCGCGCCGGCCGCAATGCGCGCAACGCGCAGCCGCGTCTTTTTGGTCATGTGTCTGCTACCCCCAGTAGCCGAACTCGTCAATGGAGCATCTCTGTACGGGGCGGCGACCTCGGTGGGGGGTACGCGATGCGCGCGGCCCGGCCCATGGCCCGACCGCTGTTCTCCCCGTCCGCACGCACGCCCCAGACAGACGCATGCCGCGCCCACCATTCCCAGTTCTCCGACCTCCGTCAAGGACAAATAAGGGCGCCATGCCCGAATTGCTGAGAATTAGGGGTTACGACGACGTACGACTGTGACCGAACCGCCACATGGGACACGGAGAGCGGTCGCCGCTACGCCGGACGGGGCCGCGCGTCACCGCGCGGCCCCGTCCGGTCAGCTGCTCGTACGACTACTTCTCCTGCTGCTTGCGCCAGCGGATGCCGGCCTCCAGGAAGCCGTCGATGTCGCCGTCCAGCACGGCCTGGGGGTTGCCGACCTCGTGCTCCGTCCGCAGGTCCTTGACCATCTGGTACGGGTGCAGGACGTACGAACGCATCTGGTTGCCCCAGGAGTTGCCGCCGTCGCCCTTGAGCGCGTCCATCTTGGCCTGCTCCTCCTGGCGGCGGCGCTCAAGGAGCTTGGCCTGGAGGACGTTCATCGCGGTCGCCTTGTTCTGGATCTGCGAGCGCTCGTTCTGGCAGGAGACGACGATGCCGGTGGGGATGTGCGTCAGCCGGACCGCCGAGTCGGTGGTGTTGACGCCCTGGCCGCCGGGGCCCGACGAGCGGTAGACGTCCACCCGCAGGTCCGACTCGTCGATCTCGATGTGGTCGGTCTGCTCGACGACCGGCAGCACCTCGACGCCCGCGAAGGACGTCTGGCGGCGGCCCTGGTTGTCGAACGGCGAGATGCGCACCAGGCGGTGGGTGCCCTGCTCGACGGAGAGGGTGCCGTAGGCGTAGGGGACCTGGACGGCGAAGGTGGTCGACTTGATGCCGGCCTCTTCCGCGTACGAGGTCTCGTACAGCTCGGTCTTGTAGCCGTGGCGCTCGGCCCAGCGCAGATACATCCGCTGGAGCTTCTCGGCGAAGTCGGCGGCGTCGACGCCACCGGCCTCGGCGCGGATGTTGACGACGGCCTCGCGGGAGTCGTACTCGCCGGAGAGCAGCGTGCGGACCTCCAGCTCGTCGACCGCCTTGCGGACGGCGGCCAGCTCGGCCTCGGCCTCGCCGCGGGTGTCCTCGTCGTCCTCGGCCTCGGCCAGCTCGAAGAGGACCTCCAGGTCGTCGACGCGGCCGCGCAGCTCCTCGGTCCTGCGCAGCTGGCCCTGGAGGTAGGACAGCCGGCTGGTGATCTTCTGCGCGTTCTCCGGGTCGTCCCACAGGGACGGCGCCGCGGCCTGCTCCTCAAGAACGGCGATATCGGCCCTCATCGCATCGAGGTCCAGGACGGCCTCGATCGACCCCATGGTCGAGGAGAGGGACTTCAGCTCTTCGGATACATCGACGACTGCCACGCACCCAGCCTAACGGCTGTCGCCACCGGCGTGCCCCGGCCCCGCCGGACGGTGCGGGG
>NZ_JCANQV010000230.1:0-9476 GCF_059553635.1 Candidatus Streptomyces philanthi | reverse complement strand
GTCGAGGTGGACGGCGGCGGCCTCGGACGGGTCGGGGCACTCGGCGGCGGCGCGGCCCGCGCGGTGCAGCTGCTGGGCGCGGAAGCGGAGCAGCGCGCCGTCCTGTTCGGCCTGTTTGGTGTCGGTGACGTCCTGGAAGAACCAGGCGACGCCGAGCGGCACCGGTTCCTCGCCGAGGGGTGAGGCCAGCCGGACGAAGCCGCTGCGCCAGCAGCGGCGGGGGCGGGTGGTGTCCTCGGCGCGCAGGGTGACCCACAGTTCGGTGGCGGCGGGCGGGGTGCCCTCGGCCAGGACGTGCTGGAGGACGCCTTCCAGTTCCTCGACGCCCTGGGCCAGGGGTTCGCCGAGGGGGCGGCCCAGCAGGGCGGTGCGGCCGGTGCCCAGGGCGCGGGCGGCGTGGGTGTTGACGGCGGCGGGCCGCAGGTCGGCGTCGACGAGGACCACGCCCCAGGGTGCCTCGGTGAACAGGGCCTCGCCGAGGGCGAGGGAGCGTTCCAGGTCGATCTGGGTGTGGACCTCGCCGAAGGCGCAGTAGACGCCGTCGGGCCGGCCGGCGGGGTCGCGGACGGCGGCGCACTGGGCGCGGACGAGGACGCGGTGCCCGTCCTTGGTGAGCAGGGCGTGTTCGTGGACCAGGCGGCCGGGGGCGTGCATCGCGGCGAGCAGGGACGCCTCGACGGTGCCGGCGTCCTCGTCGCGGACGGCCCAGCCGTGCAGTCCGGGGCGGCCGACGGCCTCGTCGGCGGTCCAGCCCAGGATGCGTTCGGCCTCGTGGTTCCAGTGGGTGACGGTGCCGTCGGCGCCGAGGGCGAGGAGGCCGGTGTCCATGCCGTCGAGGAGGGCGGTGAGCAGTCCGGAGTCGCGGGGGGAGCCGGGGGCCCGCGGGTGGGGCGTGCCGGGTGCCGCGCCGCCCGGGGAGTGTCCCGCCGGCGGGGCGGAAGAGGCGGGTGAGGCGGGCGATGCGCCGGACGATCCGGACGACGACGGCGAGGAAGAAGAAGCAGCCACTGGCACCCCCTACGTACGCGGCCGCACGTGCTGCGCCTCGTGCCATTCAACTCGAACGTGACCCAGAACACACCGGGTTCGCGGAAATCGCGACCCCCTCCGAGGGCCCCGAATAAATCGGTTGTGGGGCCCGAGAGGAGGTTCGTAATGTGTGGGGCACACGAGAAGGGAGGTGGTTCGGCAGATGATTTCTCACCGGACGCGTGAGGTGGCTGCGGGCTAGGGCCCGTCGCTTCACCCAGTGCGGCGCCGGACCCGCGCATACTGCAGATGCGCAGCCGGCCCAATTCCCAGCAGTCACCCGACCCGCGGGCCGCCGGTTCGTCCGACCGGCCCCCGGTGCCCCACGGCACCGGGGACATGGCCCGCGGGTCGCCCGCGTTTCAGGGCGCCAGCCGCTGGACGCGCCAGCCGCCGCCCTCCCGGACGTACCGCAGCCGGTCGTGGAGGCGGTTCTCCCGGCCCTGCCAGAACTCCACCGCGGCGGCGTCGACCCGGTAGCCGCCCCAGTGCGGCGGCGCCGGAACCTGCTCGCCCTCCGGGTAACGGGCCGCCAACTCCGCGTACGCCTGCTCCAGTTCGGCGCGCGAGGCGACCGGCGAGGACTGGTCGCTGGCCCAGGCCCCCAGCTGGGAGCCGTGCGGGCGGGAGCGGAAGTACGCGGCGGTCTCGTCGCGGCCGATGCGGGCGGCGGTGCCGTCGACGATGACCTGACGGGCCAGCGAGTGCCACGGGAACAGCAGTGACACCCGGGGATTTTCGGCCAGTTCGCGGCCCTTGCGGCTGGTGTAGTTGGTGAAGAAGACGAAACCCCGATGGTCGAACGCCTTCAGCAGGACGGTACGGGAGCTGGGCCGCCCGGCCGCGTCGGCGGTGGAGACGATCATCGCGTTCGGCTCGTGCAGGCCCGCCTCGGCGGCCTCCTTGAACCAGTGCGCGAACTGCTCGTACGGCCCGGGGGCGAGGTCGGGCTCGGCGAGCCCCTCGGCGCGGTAGTGCGCCCGCATGGACGAGGGGTCGGGCGTTTCGGGAAGGACGGGGAACGACGCGTCGGCAGGGTGCACGGCCTCATCTTGCAACACGGCCCCGCCGGGCGGCAGGCCGAGGGACCGAAGTCCGCCCGCCGTCGCCCCCGCGTCACCCTCCCTTCGCGCCCCGGACGCCGCGCATCCGCGCGGGTGGCGCCCGGCACATTCGGGGCCCGCACCCTGTGGCCGGAGGACGCCCGCGGCTATCGTGTGCGGACCGAGGGGACGCAGCGCGCCCCTACGAACGGTGCGCCGACCGGCGGCGCCCCCGTACTCCGCATCCGACGCACCATCCGCACCGCACGGCACCCGCCGTGCCCGCGCGCCGTCCCACCACGGGCGCAACGGCCGCGTGGCCGGCGCCCGCGCGGGGCATCACCGGGGTGACCGGTACGGACCGCGAGCCGCCCGGAGCGGCCGCGGAACCGTGCCGGCGCCGTACACCGACCGCACGGCGGCCGTCCGCCGTCCCCAGCCTTGAGGAGCCGCTTGATGTCCGACTTCGTACCCGGACTTGAGGGAGTCGTCGCGTTCGAGACGGAGATCGCCGAACCGGACAAGGAGGGCGGTGCGCTCCGTTATCGCGGGGTCGACATCGAGGACCTGGTCGGGCATGTGTCGTTCGGGAACGTCTGGGGGCTGCTGGTGGACGGGGCGTTCGACCCCGGTCTGCCGCCCGCCGAGCCGTTCCCGATCCCCGTCCACTCCGGTGACATCCGCGTCGACGTGCAGTCCGCGCTGGCCATGCTCGCGCCCGTGTGGGGCCTGCGGCCGCTGCTGGACATCGACGAGGCCACGGCACGCGACAATCTGGCGCGGGCGGCCGTGATGGCCCTGTCGTACGTGGCGCAGTCGGCGCGCGGGCAGGGCCTGCCGATGGTGCCGCAGCGGGAGATCGACAAGGCGGAGACCGTCGTGGAGCGCTTCATGCGGCGCTGGCGCGGGGAGCCGGACCCCAAGCATGTCGCGGCGGTGGACGCGTACTGGACGTCGGCGGCCGAGCACGGCATGAACGCCTCGACGTTCACGGCGCGGGTGATCGCCTCCACCGGCGCGGACGTCGCGGCGGCCCTGTCCGGCGCGGTCGGCGCGATGTCCGGGCCGCTGCACGGCGGGGCGCCGTCGCGCGTCCTCGGCATGATCGAGGAGATCGAGCGGACCGGGGACGCGGCCGGGTACGTCCGGCGGGCCCTGGACGGCGGGGAGCGGCTGATGGGTTTCGGCCACCGCGTCTACCGCGCCGAGGACCCCCGGGCGCGGGTGCTGCGGCGCACCGCCAGGGAGCTGGGCGCGCCCCGCTACGAGGTGGCCGAGGCGCTGGAGAAGGCCGCGCTGGAGGAGCTGCACAACCGGCGTCCGGACCGGGTGCTGGCCACCAACGTCGAGTTCTGGGCGGCGATCGTGCTGGACTTCGCCGAGGTGCCGGCGCACATGTTCACCTCGATGTTCACCTGCGCCCGTACGGCCGGGTGGAGCGCGCACATCCTGGAGCAGAAGCGGACCGGGCGCCTGGTGCGCCCCTCGGCGCGCTATGTGGGGCCCGGTCCGCGCGCGCCGCGGGAGATCTCCGGGTACGACGGCGTCGCCCGCTGAGCGGACCGGCCGGGAGCGGTGCCGCTCCCGGCCCCGTCCCCTCAGCCCAGCGCGGTGTCCAGCAGCCGCGCCCACTGGGCCACGACCCGGGTGCGGCGCGCGCTGTCGTCGCTGAGCAGGGTGGCCAGGCCCAGGCCGCGGGCCATGTCGAGGAAGCCCTGGACGGTCTCCCGTACGCCGGGCACGGACTCGTCGGCGCCGAGGAGTGCGACGGCGGTGCGGTGCGCCTCGCGGCCGATGCGGGCCTCCAGCTCCGTGACGCGGGAGTGGAGTTGTTCCTCGTGGGACGCGGCGGTCCACAGGTGGAGGGCGGCGCGGAACAGCGGGCCCGTGTAGAGGTCGACGATGGCGGCGACGACGGCGCGCCGGTCGGCGGCGCCGTCCGGGAAGAGGTCCCGCAGCGCCCGGGTGCGTTCCTCGGCGACGTACTCGACGGCGGCGGTGAACAGGTCCTCGCGGGTGGGGAAGTGGTGCTGGGCCGCGCCCCGGGTGACCCCGGCGCGTTCGGCGACGACGGCGACCGTGGAGCCCGACCAGCCGTGCGCGGCCAGGCAGGACACGGCGGCCTCCAGGAGGTTGCGGCGGGTGGCGCGGCTGCGTTCCTGCCGGGGTTCCTTGGCGCCGCGGGCGGGCGCGGTCACCGTGCCCACACCGGGTCCCGGCGTTCGAGGAAGGCGGTCATGCCCTCCCGGGCCTCGTCCGAGGCGAACAGCCGCGCGGACTCGGCGGCCAGGGCGTCCGCGTCCCGGTCGAAGGCGCGCAGCACACCGGCGGTGACGAGCCGTTTGGAGGCGGCGAGGCCCTGCGGGGAGCCCTTGCGCAGCCCGTGGAGGACGGGGGCGAGCGCGGCGTCCACATCGTCGGCGGCGAGGGTGACCAGGCCGATGCGGGCGGCCTCGGCCGCGTCGAACCGTTCGCCGGTCAGGAAGTAGCGCGCCGCGGCGCGGGCGTCCAGGCGCGGCAGCAGCGGCAGGGAGATGACGGCGGGCGCGAGGCCGAGGCGGGCCTCGGTGAAGGCGAAGGTGGCGCCGGGCCCGGCGGCGGCGATGTCGCAGGCGCCGAGCAGTCCGAGGCCGCCGGCCCGTACGTGCCCGGTGACGCGGGCGACGACCGGTACGGGCAGTTCGAGGAGGGTGCGCAGCAGCCGGACGAGGTCCGGGGGGCCGCCGCCGGTGCCGGGGGCGGTGGCCTCCGTGAGGTCGGCGCCCGCGCAGAAGGTGGTACCGGTGTGGCCGAGGACGACGGCGCGGGTGCCGGGGGAGGCGGCGGCGTCGGCCAGCGCGGCGTGCAGGGCGGTGACCAGCCGGGTGGAGAGCGCGTTGCGGTTGCGGGGCGAGTCCAGGGTGAGGGTGGTGATGCCCTGGTGGTGGGAGATACGTACGGGAGGGGCGTCCGGGGCGGACGCGGCGGTGGCCGCCGCGTCCGCGCCCACGCCCGCGGCGGCCCCGTGTGCCGGGCCGCCCGTCTGCGGGCCGTCGGTCATCGGGTGGTCGAACTCCTTTCCCTGTCGCGCAGTTCGCGCCGGAGGATCTTGCCGGTGGCGGCGCGTGGCACGCGATCGGTGAACTCCACGCGGCGCACCCGTTTGTACGGGGCGACGCGTCCTGCGACGTAGGTGATGATGCCGTCCACGCTCAGCGCGTCGCCCGCGGCCCCCTCACGGCGTACGACGAACGCCTTGGGGATCTCGTTGCCCGCCTCGTCCGGCACACCGATGACCGCCGCGTCGGCGATGGCGTCGTGGGCGAGCAGCAGTGCCTCCAGGTCGGCGGGCGCGACCTGGTAGCCCTTGTACTTGATCAGTTCCTTGACCCGGTCGACGACGTAGAGCCAGCCGTCCTCGTCGATCCGTCCGACGTCCCCGGTGTGCAGCCAGCCGTCGGCGTCGAGGACGGCCGCGGTCTCGGCGGGCCGTCCGAGGTAGCCCCGCATCACCTGCGGGCCGCGCACCCAGATCTCCCCGTCCTTCCCCGCGGGCAGGTCCTCGCCGGTCTCCAGGGACACCAGGCGCATCTCGGTGCCCGGCAGCAGCTTGCCGACGGCGCCGGGCGGCGGGTTCTGGGCGTCCAGGGGGACGACATGGCTGCCGGGCGACAGTTCCGTCATCCCGTACGCCTGGAGGACGGGCGGCAGTCCGAGGCGGCGGGAGCAGGCGGCGGCCAGTTCGGCGTCGAGGGGCGCGGCGGCGCAGACGACGTGCCGCAGGGACGACAGGTCGTAGCGGGCGACCAGCGGGTGCTTGGCGAGGGCGAGCACGATGGGCGGGGCGACGTAGACGGAGGTGATGCGGTACTTCTCGACGGCGGCGAGGAACTGCTCCAGGTCGAAGCGGGGCAGGACGACGACGGTGGAGCCGTTGCGCAGCGGGGCGTTCATCAGCGCGGTCAGCCCGTACATGTGGAAGAACGGCAGGACGGCCAGGACCCGGTCCTCGGGCCCGCTGCTGAGGAGGGCGTCGAACTGGGCGAGGTTGGTGGCGATGCTGCGGTGGGTGAGCATCACGCCCTTGGGGGTGCCGGTGGTGCCCGAGGAGTACGGGAGGACGGCGAGGTCGTGCACCGGGTCGACGGTGACCGAGGGCTCGGGCCCGGTGGAGGCGGCGAGGTCGTGGACGGAGCGGTGGCCCGGCGCCCGGTCGCAGACGAGGACCTCGGTGACACCGCCGGCCCTCCGGGCGGCGCCCCGCGCGGTCTCCAGCAGGGCCGCGCAGGTCACCACCCAGCGGGCCCGGGAGTCCGCCAGTTGTTTGGCCAACTCGTCCTCGGTGGCCAGCGGGTGGACGGTGGTGACGGCGGCGCCGCAGCGCGAGGCGGCGTAGCAGACGGCGGGGAAGACGAGGGAGTTGGGACTGTGCAGGGCGATCACATCGCCCTCGCGGACACCGGACTCGGCGAGGCCGGCGGCGATGCGGCGGCTGAGGTGATCGAGCCGGGCGTGGCTGAGGGTGCTGCCGGTGATGCCGTCGATCAGTGCCGGGCGGTCGCCGTACGCGGCGGACCGCCCCAGGACGGCTTCGTGGATGGGCAGTTCGACGGGGTCGACGGCGGGGTACTCGCTGCGGAAGACGTGGGACACGGTGGTGGGCCTTTCCCTGGGGACTGATGGGTGGGCCGTGCGGCGCGCGGACCGGCCACGCGCCGCGGTACTGGCCGGGCCGGCCGGGGCCGGCCCGCGGGGCCGCCGGTCCACGGCCCCCGGTGTCACCAACGGGCCGGACGGGCGGGGGTCACGAGCCGTACCGCACGACGTCACGGACCGTCCCCGCGGCCGACCGCCGAACCCTCTTTCGTCAACCCGGACGATGGGGTTCGGCGGCGTTCCCTAGTACGACTTCGGCAGCCCCAACGTCTGGTGGGACACATAGTTGAGGATCATTTCGCGGCTGACCGGGGCGATCCGGGCCACCCGGGCCGCGGTGACCAGGGAGGCCAGTCCGTACTCCTGGGTCAGGCCGTTGCCGCCGAGGGTGTGCACGGCCTGGTCCACGGCGGCGACGGCGGCCTCGCCCGCCGCGTACTTGGCCATGTTGGCGGCCTCGCCCGCCCCGGCGTCGTCGCCCGCGTCGTAGAGGTGGGCGGCCTTGCGCGTCATCAGCCCGGCGAGTTCGAGGTCGATGTGGGCGCGGGCGAGGGGGTGGGCGATGGCCTGGTGGGCGCCGATGGGTTCCTTCCACACCTGGCGGGTGCGGGCGTAGTCGACGGCGCGGCCGAGGGCGTAGCGGCCCATGCCGAGGGCGAAGGCGGCGGTCATGACGCGTTCGGGGTTGAGTCCGGCGAACAGCTGGAGCAGTCCGGCGTCCTCGTCGCCGACCAGGGCGTCGGCGGGCAGCCGTACGTCGTCCAGCGTCAGCTCGAACTGCTTCTCGGGCGCGGCGAGTTCCATCGGTATCGGGCTGCGGCCGAAGCCGGGGGTGTCGCGGGGGACGATGAACAGGCAGGGCTTGAGGCGTCCGCTCCTGGCGTCCTCGGTGCGGCCGACGATCAGGGTGGCGTCGGCGATGTCGACACCGGAGACGAAGACCTTGCGGCCGCTCAGCACCCAGTCGCCCCCGTCCCTGCGGGCGGTGGTGGTGATGCGGTGGGAGTTGGAGCCGGCGTCCGGTTCGGTGATGCCGAAGGCCATGGTCAGGCTGCCGTCGGCGAGCCCCGGCAGCCACCGCCGCCGCTGCTCCCCGGTGCCGAAGCGGGCGATGACCGTGCCGCAGATCGCCGGGGAGACGACGAGCATCAGCAGGGGGCAGCCCGCGGCCCCCAGTTCCTCCAGGACGATCGACAGTTCGGTGATCCCGGCGCCTCCGCCGCCGTACTCCTCGGGGAGGTTGACGCCGAGGTAGCCGAGGCGTGCCGCCTCGTTCCACAGCGCTTCGGTGCGGGTGCCCTCGGCGACGGCGCGGGTGAAGTACGCGCGGCCGTAGCGCTGTCCGAGGGCGGCGACGGCGGCGCGCAGCGCCCGGTGTTCCTCGGTCTCGATCCCAGGGGTGCTCATGGCGGCTCCATGTGTGCGGGTGGGTGAGGGGGCGGTTCTTCCGGGGCGGGCCGTCATGCGGTGACGACGGCGAGCAGGGTGCCGACCTCGACCTGCTGGCCGGTGCGGACCGGCAGGCTGGTGAGGGTTCCGGCGGCCGGCGCGGTGACGCGGTGCTCCATCTTCATCGCCTCCAGCCACAGCAGCGGCTGCCCGGCCTCGACGCGGTCGCCCTCGGCCAGGCCGTCGGCGGTGCGGGTGACCGTGCCGGGCATGGGGGCGAGGAGCGAGCCGGGTTCGGCGCGGTCGCCGGGGTCGGGGAAGCGGGGCAGTGCGGTGAAGGCGTACGCGGCGCGGGCGGCGTCGACGTGCACCCGGTCCCTGTAGCGGCTGACGGTGAACTCCCGCCGTAGTCCGTCCACGTCGAGGACCACCCGGCCGGGTGCGGACGCGACCAGTCGTACGCCGGGGAAGTCCTCGGCGTGCAGCCCGCCGCGGTCCAGCCGGTAGCGGACGGTGTGTTCCGTCCCGGCGCGGGCGTACGTACGGGTCTGCGGCCGCGAGGGGACGTTGCGGAAGCCGCCGAAGCGGGACCGGCCGTGGGCGTCGGCGAGGGCGGCGGCGAGGGCGAAGAGGGCGGCCTCCCCGTCGGTGTCCTCGGTCAGGGCGGGGAGGTTGCGGTCGTAGAAGCCGGTGTCGAGTCCGGTGGCGTCGGCGAACTCCGGGTGCCGCAGGGTGCGGACGAGCAGCTCACGGTTGGTGGCCGGGCCGTGGACGCGGGTGCGTTCCAGGGCGTCGGCCAGTGCGCGGACGGCCTCCTCGCGGCTCGGCGCGTGGGCGATGACCTTGGCGAGCAGCGGATCGTAGTGGACGCCGACGGTGTCGCCGCCGGTGACACCGGAGTCGAGCCGTACGCCGCCGGGCACGGTGAGGCGGTGGACGGTGCCGGTCTGCGGCCGCCAGCCGGCCGCCGGGTCCTCCGCGTAGAGCCGGGCCTCGACGGCGTGGCCGCGCGCCGGAGGCGGCGCGGCCTCCAGCCGCCGGCCCTCGGCGACGCGGATCTGGAGGGCGACGAGGTCGATGCCGAAGATCTCCTCGGTGACGGGGTGTTCGACCTGGAGGCGGGTGTTCATCTCCAGGAACGCGGCCCGCCCGTCGGCGGCCACCAGGAACTCGACGGTGCCGGCGCCGCGGTAGCCGATGGCGCGGGCGGCACGGACCGCGGCGCCGTGCAGGCTCTCGCGCAGCGCGTCCGGCAGGCCGGGCGCGGGGGCCTCTTCGACGACCTTCTGGTGACGGCGCTGGAGCGAGCAGTCGCGGGTGCCGAGGGCCCAGACCGTGCCGTGCGCGTCGGCGAGGACCTGCACCTCGACGTGGCGTCCG
>NZ_JCANQV010000229.1:0-9488 GCF_059553635.1 Candidatus Streptomyces philanthi | reverse complement strand
CAGCCCGACGACGCCCGCGGTCCAGCCGTGCGGATCGACGGCCAGGGCCCGCCCGCCGACCCGGGCGAGGACCGGTGCCGCGCTCGACCGCAGCCGCTCCACCGACGCCCGGTGCCGGGCGCGCAGCTCGCCCTCCGCGAGCCGGGCCACCGCGGAGACCAGGGACAGCGTGGTCGGATGGAAGGTGTGCGCGGGCCCGCTGACGTCGACGACGCCCAGCAGCCGGCCGTCGGCCGGGTCGTGCAGCGGGGCCGCCGCACAGGTCCACTGGTGGTGGGTGCGGACGAAGTGCTCGGCGCTGTGGACCAGGACGGGGCGGCGGGTCACCAGCGCGGTGCCGATGGCGTTGGTGCCGACGACCTCCTCCGTCCAGTCGGCCCCCTTGTCGAAGCCGTGCCGGTCGGCCATCCGCCGGACCGGCGCGGCGCCGTCCCGCCACAGCACCAGCCCGTCCGCGTCGGTGACCACCATGATCTGCTGGGCGGCCTCGGCGGCCGGCAGCAGACCGTCGTCGAGCACTGGGAGCACCGCGGCCAGCGAGGAGTTCTGCCGCCGCTGCTCCAGCTCGGCCACGGACAGCGGGGGTTCACGGCGGTCGCGTTCCGGGTCGACGCCCCAGTCGAGCGCCCGGCGCCAGGAGTCGCCGATGACGCCGCGGGGCGCCTGCGGCGGGACGTCGCCCAGGAGGACGGCCTCGCGGGCCGAGGCCAGCCGGTGCGCGGCCTCGCGGATCTCCTGGGCCGACCACACACTGGTCTCGATCGGTCTGTCGCTCACGCTGCTCTCCGTAGTGTCACCCGGTCGCCACCATGGTGCCGTCAGCCTGGCGGATGGGAAGGGGCAATCCACGGATCAGGTGCAACGAGATGCAACCGTTGTGGCCTATGCCGCGTCCGAGGACTGTGTTGCGGGCGGTCGGCGGTGTCCCTTTTGCGAGGGACGGTGCGGTCGCCGCGGGGGAAAATCGTCCGGACGTTCTGTACGTTCCGGTGCGGCCCCGGCGTAAGGTAGCGGCCGAGTACCGCACGGACACGGCGCGGGAGGGGAGTTCCACCATGCAGGCCGCCGCTCCACGTGTTCTGGTGGTCGGAGCGGAGGAGGAGCTGCGCCGCACCCGCACCACCCGCTTCGCCGCCCACTACGGCGTGCCCCGCCTCACCGCCGCCGACGTCCTGGCCGAACGCCTGCCGCCGCCCGGCGACGGCTATGTCATCGACGGCGCGCCCCGGCTGACGGACCGTTTCGGCGGCCTCGGCTGCCTGCTGCCCTCCGTCGCCGCCCCGGACCTCGTCGTCCATCTGCGCCCCGACGGCACCGACGCCGACGGCGAGACCTGCCGCGTCATCCGCTACTACGAGGCCCGCGGCCTGCTCATCGGCTTCCGGCCGGACGCACCGGACGAGGACATCTTCGTGGCGATCGAGACGGCACTGCGCGAACGGCCCGCCCCCCGGGCACCGGGCCGGACCTGACGGAGCGCCCACCGCTCACTCCCCGGGCCCCGCGGCCACCGGCCGCGCCCGCTCCACGACGGCCGCCAGGTCCAGGGTGTGCGGCAGGGTCCCGAACGCCGCGCCCGCGTCACCGCCCAGCCGCGCCGCGCAGAACGCGTCGGCGACCGCGTCCGGCGCGTACCGCAGCAGCAGCGACCCCTGCAACACCAGCGCCATCCGCTCCACCAGCCGCCGGGCCCGCGCCTCCACACCGTCCAGGTCCGCCAGCTCGGTCAGCAGGCCCCGGATCGCCCGGTCCAGCCGGTGGTCCGCGCCCCGCGCCGTCCCGATCTCGGTCAGGAAGGCGTTCAGCGCCTCCGGTTCACGCCGCAGCGCTCGCAGTACGTCCAGCGCCTGGACGTTCCCCGACCCCTCCCAGATCGAGTTCAGCGGCGCCTCGCGCAGCAGCCGCGGCATCCCCGACTCCTCGACATAACCGTTTCCGCCCAGGCACTCCAGTGCCTCCGCCGCCACCGGAGTGCACCGCTTCGTCACCCAGTACTTCGCCGCCGGCACCGCGAGCCGCACAAAGGCCCGGTCCTGCTCCGTCCCCCCGTCGTACGCGGCCGCCAGCCGCAGCGCCAGCGTCGTCGCCGCCTCCGACTCCAGCGCCAGATCGGCCAGGACGTTGCGCATCAGCGGCTTGTCCAGCAGCGGAGTGCCGAACGCCGAACGGTGTGCCGCGTGGTGCACCGCCTGCGCCACCGCCTGCCGCATCACGGCCGCCGCCCCGGTGACGCAGTCCAGCCGGGTCGCCGCGACCATCTCCAGGATCGTCGCCACACCGCGGCCCTCCTCGCCGACCCGGCGCGCCCAGCTCCGCCCGTCGAACTCCACCTCCGCCGACGCGTTCGACCGGTTGCCCAGCTTGTCCTTGAGACGCTGGATACGGAACGCGTTGCGGGAGCCGTCCGGCAGCACACGGGGCAGCAGGAAGCACGTCAGCCCGCCGGGCGCCTGGGCCAGCACCAGGAAAGCGTCCGACATCGGCGCCGAACAGAACCACTTGTGGCCCGTCAGCACGTACTCACCGGGCGCCGCCAGCGGCTCGGCGCGGGTCGTGTTGGCGCGGACGTCGCTGCCGCCCTGCTTCTCCGTCATCGCCATGCCGGCCAGCGCCCCCGCCTTGCCGGTCACCGGGCGCAGCTCCGGGTCGTACACCCGCGAGGTCAGCAGCGGCTCCCATACGGCCGCCAGCTCCGGCTCCGCCCGCAGCGCCGGCACCGCCGCGTGCGTCATCGACAGCGGGCAGCCGTGCCCCGCCTCGGCCTGGCTCCAGACCAGGAAGGCGGCCGTGCGCCGCAGATGCCCGTCCGGGCGTGACCAGGCGTCGGTGAGCCCGGCGCCGACCGCGTGGCCCAGCAGCCGGTGCCAGGCCGGATGGAACTCGACCTCGTCGATGCGATGGCCGTAGCGGTCATGGGTGCGCAGGACGGGCGGATGGGCGTTGGCCTGCTCGCCCCAGCGCTGGACCTGCGCCGATCCGGCGGCCTGCCCGAGCCGGGACAACTCCTCCCGCACCTGCCCCAGGCGCTCCTCGGAGGCATGGCGTGCGACGCCCTCGGTGAGCGCCCGGTCGGCGGTGAAGACGTCGTAGCCGGTGAGCGGCGGGGGCTGGTTGGTGACCGTGTGAGTGGTGGGTGCCATGCGGATACGGTAAGGAGTTGAAACCTCCCTGCCTCTGAGGGGCGGGGATTCCTGGCTCACTTTGCCTGGCACCTAGCAGGTGGCGGGGCTTACAAGATCAGTACCAGCCGGGTCGAGACCAGCCCGGACGAGCATCACGCGGGCGGAGTTCTTGTCCCTGGGGGACACCGCTCCGCACGCGGTGCACGTATACGTTCTCTCGGAGAGGGGGAGTGCGTGCTTGGCTCTCGCTCCGCACTGCGCGCAGTCCATGGTGGTGTGCGCGGGGTGTACCAGGTGCACGGTCCGGCCGTGCTTGCGGGCCATCGTGGTCCTCGCCAGGAACTTCGGGCGGAAGTCCTCCACGGCGAGGACGTCGTGGTCACGTACGACGGTCTTGGCCCACTTGCGGCCGGTGTCCCGCCGCTGCCCGGTGATCTTCTTCGACACCTTCGCCGCCGCCTTGCGGGCCTTGCGGTACCCGGCGGTATCGGGCCGGTCCTTCGGCGTCCGGCGCCGGGCCGTCATCCGCTGGTACCGCGCGAGCTTCGCGGCAGCGGCCTGGCCGTGCCCGGCATGCGGAAGGTCATGTGCGTCGGAGGTGGTGGTCGCGGTCTCCCTCACGCCCCAGTCGATACCGATCACCCGGCCTGTCCCGGGCAGGGGGACGGTCGCGGCCCGGACGACGAACGAGGCGTTCCAATGACCGAGACTGTCCCGGTACACCCGCACACTGGTGGGTTCCGAGGGAAGATCTCGCGACCACACGACCGTGAGCACGATCCCGCCGGCCAGGTGCAGCCGGCCGTCCTTCAAACGGAAGCCACGGGTGGTGTAGTTCAGCGTCGGCAGCGCCTCGCGCTTGCGCTTGATACGGGGCATCCCGGCCCGCTGCCGCACCGGCGGCCTCGCCTTGATGTCCTTCAGCGCCTTCGCCCGGGACTTCGCGAAGTCCCGGATGACCTGCTGCTGAGGAACCGAAGCACCCTCACGCAGCCAGGACATCGACCGGCGCGCCCCGGTCAGCATCTTGTCGAGCTGCGCCGGGCCGCACGTGATCTTCTCGCCGGCGGTCCTGTTCAGGCCGTGGACCTTGCGCGACATCGCCACGCACTCGTTCCACACCCAACGACACCGGGCCCACTCGGCGTCCAAAGCTGTGCGCGCGGCGGACGACACGCGAAGCCGGTACGTGTACCGGGCATGCCCGGCCACGCTCTCGGCCATCAGCGTCGTCGCCATGGTCCGGAACCTGGCACCCGCCACTGACAACGAAAGAGAGCGCAGGTCAGAACAGATGCACAGCACACTCGACGGCTTCGCGGCCCCGCACCGAGGCCCCATTCCTCCTCGGCCTGAAGGCCGGGGTATCCGGGGAGAAAACAGGTGAAGCCGTCGAACGCACCAGCCGAGCCGTCCGAGGGCCGTCTGACCAGGGCCCGGGCCCTCTACCGCAATGTCTCCAAGCGCCGGCTGGCGTGGCTGCTGCTCAAGGACGTCGTCAACTCCTGCATGGAGTACCGCGTCACCGGTCTGGCCGCCGAGGCCGCCTTCTTCTGCCTGCTGTCCCTGCCGCCGCTGCTGCTCGGCCTCATCGGCCTGCTCGGCTACCTCAAGCCCTGGATCGGCCAGGCCACCATCGACCACATCCAGCACAACATCCTCACCGCTTCCGGCACGGTGCTCTCCGGCAAGGGCGTCGACGAGATCGCCCGCCCCCTGCTGAACGACCTGTTCACCGGCCGCCGCCCGGACGTCGTCTCCGTCGGCTTCGCCATCGCCCTGTGGTCCGGCTCCCGGGCACTGAGCGTCTTCGTCGACACCATCACGATCATGTACGGGCTCGACGGGAAGCGCGGCATCGTCAGGACCCGGCTGCTCGCCTTCGTCCTCTACCTGTGCGCGCTGGTGGTCGGCGCCGTCGCGCTGCCGCTGATGGTCATCGGGCCCGACACCGTCGTCAGCTGGGTGCCCGGCAGCGCGGACATCGTCCGGGCCCTGTACTGGCCGGTCGTCCTGATCCTCTCCGTCGCCTTCCTCACCACGCTCTACCACCTCTCGGTACCGGTGCGCTCGCCCTGGCCCGAGGACATCCCGGGCGCGGTGGTGGCCCTGGCGATGTGGGTCCTCGGCAGCATCGTGCTGCGGATCTACCTGACACGGGCCGTCGAGGGACCCACGATCTACGGCTCGCTCGCGGCGCCCATCGCCGTCCTGCTGTGGATCGGTGTGTCCGCCTTCGCGGTCCTGGTCGGCGCGGCGACCAACGCGGCCCTCGACCGGGTCTGGCCGTCCGTCGCGACGGCGGCGGGCCGCGCCGAGAAGGAACGGCTGGCCCGCCGGGCGGCCGAGACGGAGCAGGAGGAGACCGCCGGGGACGACGAGGAGGATCTGGGGGAGGACGACGGGGACGAGCCGGACCACCCGCCCGCGGAGTACCCCGAGCGCTGGGCCCGCTTCCTGCCCCCTCAGGACGTCCGCTCCCGCCTTCCCCGGCACCGCGGCCGCAAGCGCCGCCACTGACGCCGCGGCGGTCAGCGCGGCGGCGCCGACCGGTGGCGGACCAGCAGCATCGCCGCGTCGTCCTGGAGCGGGCCCTCCGCGTGCCCGACCACGTCCTCCCGTACCGCCCGCAGCGCGGCCTCCGGATCGGGGTCCTTGAGCAGGGCCGCGGCGCGGTCGGCGAGCGGGTAGAAGACCCCCGCCGTGTCCCGTGCCTCGGTCACCCCGTCGGTGTAGAAGAGCAGCTGGTCACCGGGGGTGAACGGCACCTCGTGCGGCAGCGGCTCGGCCGCCCCGTGGAGGCTGAGGCCGAGGGGGAGCGCCCGCTCGGGCGGGGCCGCGTACGCCACCGCCCCCGACGGGCGGACGACGAGCGGGGCCGGGTGCCCGAAGTTCAGCAGGGTCGCGGACGGTCCCTCACCGATCTCGGCGAGTACCGCCGTCACGAACCGCTCACCGCCCAGATCCCGGTTGAGCGCCCGCTCGACCCGCTTCCCGACGGCCGGCAGATCCGGCTCGTCGTGCGCGGCCTCCCGGAACGCGCCCAGCACCACCGCCGCGCTCTCGACCGCCTCCAGCCCCTTGCCCTGCACGTCCCCGACGATGATCCGCACCCCGCCGGGCGAGGTGACCACCTCGTACAGGTCCCCGCCGATGCGGGCCTGCGCCACCGCCGAGGTGTACGAGACCGCGATCCGCAGCGGCCCCGCGCTGCGCGGCACCGGCCGCAGCAGCACCCGCTGGGCGACCTCCGCGATCGAACGGACACTGGCCAGCTCCGCCTCCCGGCGCCGGCGCACCACGGCGGCCAGCACCCCGGCCACGGTGACCCCGGCCACCGACAGCATCGCGGTCAGGCCGCGCCGGCTCTGGAACAGCCCGTCGTAGACCCCCAGGCCGAGGCAGAGCACCGCCGCGATCAGCCCGACGACGACCGTCCGCCGCCAGCCGCCGACCAGCCCGGCGAACGCCGGTCCCAACGACACCAGGGGCAGGAAACCCACCCCGGGACCCGCGGTGACGTCCACCGCGGTGACCACTGCCATGACCGCGTACGGAAGAACGGGAAGCACTCGGGAACCGGCACGCCGCTCCCTCTTCTCCACGGCCAAGGGGTACTCCGGTGGGTCGGGGCGGTGAGGCCGCGGCGGACGGGCGGACGGTGCGCGGGCGCACGGGAGCGGAGCGGTCCCGGGACCGCTCCACGGGCCTGAGCATAGGCAACATTTCTGTGGAGGAACCGCCCGGAACGACCGTCCGTCACCGCCGCGCACACGGTGCGCACGCGGACGCGCGGAGCCGCCCGGCGGCCGGGTGCCGCGGGCGGGCGTCCCCGCCCCGCACCGGGCCCCGCGCGCTCAGCCGGGGAAGATACGCGCCGACTTCACCCGGCCGGGACGCAGAATCCGTACCGGGCCCAGACCGCACGACGGGCAGTCGGACCGGCTGAGGGGGGACGCCACATGCCGGCCGCGGACGTAGTAGTCGGCGCGCCGCCGGCCGGACAGATCCGTGGTGTGGCGTATCTCGTACTCCTCCTCCCACCCGTGTCCGCAGTGCAGACAGACGAAGGAGTACGCCTCGTGAACGGTGTCGGCTTCGTGAGGCATGCTGCACACCCTTCCCGGGACCGGGCCCGGCCGCGGCGCGACCGGAGCCGTGCCCTGCCCTCCAGTATGGCCCCGGTACGGGCAGGTGGCGGGCGCGTTCCCCGCTGCCGTCACGGTGCGCGGTGGCCGGATCGTGACGTCCGCGCGGGAGGCCGGTGGGGCCTGTGCGCAGGATGAGGGGATGACCGAGAAAACGCTCCGTCCCGTCGAGGCCCTGCTCGTCGTCGACCTCCAGTCGGCCTTCGTCTCCGGCGGGGAGGCCGTCCCCGACGCGGACCGGGTCCTCGACCGCACCCGCGACCTCCTCGACCGGGCCCGCCGGGCAGGCGCCCTCGTGGCGCACCTCCAGAACGACGGCCTCCCCGGCACCGTCGACGAACCGCACACACCCGGCTGGCACCTCCACCTCCCCGTCCGCCCCGGCCCGCGCGAGACGGTGGTCCGCAAGACCGAGGACGACGGCTTCGACGGAACCCGGCTCGGCTCCCTCCTCGACGAGGCGGGCGTCGAGGAACTGGCCGTCTGCGGGGTGCTGTCGGAGATGTGCGTCGCCGCGACCGCCCGTGCCGCGCTGGCACGCGGCCACCGCGTCGTCCTGCCGCACGACGCGCACGCCACCTACGACATCCCCGCCGCCCCCGGCATCAGCGACGTGGTGCCGCACGCCATGTCGTCCCGGGCCGCGGAATGGTCGCTCGGCGACGAGGTCGAGATCGTCGCGCACGCCGCCGACGTCCCCTTCACCGCCCCGCGCCGCCGCCCGGCGCCGGCCGTGCCCGACCCCCTTCCGCCGGCCTCCGCCCCCGACCTCACCCCTGGAGCTTCTCCAGCGCTCTGAGGTACGCCTTCATCAGGTGATCGCGGACACCGTCCGACGCGGGCGCGAGCGGGTCGGCGGTGTAGCCCTTGATCCGGTCGCCCAGCCCGCCGAGCGCGGGCATGCCGTTGTGCACGGCGCCGCCGGAGTCGATGTAGCGCAGCGCCTTGACGTGGTGGAAGGCCGGCTCCGGCGGCAGCTGCGGCACGATGTCGTTGTTGTTGACGAAGCGGTAGACGCGGTCGGTGAAGGCCGAGTCGAAGGCGTCCGCCAGCAGATGGTCGCAGGTGCGCGGCTGGCCGAAGGTGTAGACACCGTCCGCCGTCAGCCGGGGCTCCTCGAAGTACATCCGCGCGCCCGCGAGCATGGCGAGCGCGCCGCCGAGGCTGTGGCCGGTGAACCAGACGGTCTGATCGCGGTCGCGGAACTCCTTGACGGCCGCCAGGACCTGCGGCCACACGGCGTCCAGCGCCTCGGCGAACCCGGCGTGCACCAAGCCCTTCCCTCCGGGCCCGCGCCAGGGCGGAGTGGTGACGTCGGTCAGCCAGTCGCGCAGCTCGGTGGGCTCGGTGCCGCGGAAGGCGGTGATCACCGAGTGATCGTCCGCCATGGTGTACGCCTGGGTGTCCTCCAGCGGGAACGGCGGCTGGAACGTCGCCCGGTGGTGCCGCAGCCGGTCGTACCCCCAGTCGGAGGTCGTGGCGGCGATCGTCGCCTCGTCCTTGTAGGCCAGGTCGGCGGCCCGGGCCAGACTCAGGGCACGGGCGGGGCTGTAGCTGGTCGTGTCGTGGTCGAAGGTGAAGGCGGTCATGGCGGCCTCTTTCCCCGGTGCTCTCGGACGTGTTTCCTCGCGCCGCGCGTCATCACACAGCGACTCCTAATGATTACACACGGTAGTGACAACGCGGGGTGCCCCGCGTCCCCGCGCGTGCCCCCGGGAGCGCCGCTCCGGTCGCACGGGGCGGGGCGCGGGGCCAGGCTGGAGATGACCGGCCCCGAGAGGAAGGCCCCACGGTGAACACTGCGCGCAAGACGGGACAGACGCGGCCGGCGGAGGAGAGGCACCCCGGTGCCGAGGTCGTCGTGGAGATCACCGGCTGCTCCACGGAGGACGCCCACGCCGTGTTCAGCGCGCTGCGCACCGCGTTCGCCTGCGACCGCGCCGCCGACGACGTCCCCCGGCCGGCGGAGGGCACACGGCCGATCGTGTGGACATCGACGTTCGACGTGACCGACCTGCGGGGCGAGGCCGGGCCGAAGCCGCTCCAAGGACCCGTCACGGTCAGCCTCCAGGGCGGCTACTGGGCCGTGGCCCGGCTCCGTACGAGCCTGGAGCCCGCCTTCTCGGTCCGCGTGGTCGGCACCGCCGCCGGCGACCAGGAACAGGAGGTGCAGCTCCGGCTGGAGAGCCGTTAGGGCGCGTCCGTGGCCTCCCGTCCG
>NZ_JCANQV010000228.1:0-9528 GCF_059553635.1 Candidatus Streptomyces philanthi | reverse complement strand
GGGCACCCGGTGGCGAGCACCGCCCCGGCGCCCGCCGCCCGCGCCGCCCGGCTGGCGGACTTCCGGCCCGCCGCCGGAGATGACTCCGCGGTCCGGGTGTTCTCCGCCGACGAGGCGCTGACCAGCCATGACACCGTGGTCGCCGTGGTGCGGGCCCCGTCGGCGAAGGACGGGCGCCGGGTCTACGCGCTGACCATGCTCAACGACGTGACCGACGCCGCCCGCGCCCTCGCCGTCACCCTCCTGGTCGGCGGGCCGCTGATCGTCCTGCTGACCGGCCTCATCGCCTGGCGGGTGGCGGGCGCCGCGCTGCGGCCGGTCGAGGCGATCCGCACGGAACTGGCCGCCGTCACCGCGCACCGTCTGGGCCGCCGTGTCCCGGCGCCCGGCGGCCGGGACGAGATCACCCGGCTGGCCCGTACCGTCAACGACACCCTGGAGCGTCTGGAGCACTCGGTCACCCGGCAGCGGCAGTTCGTCGCCGACGCCTCGCACGAACTGCGCAACCCGATCGCCGCCGCCCGTGCCGAACTCGAACTCGCCCTGCTGCGCGACCCCGGGTCCGCGGCCGCGGAATCCCTGCGGCAGGCGCTGGAGAGCACCCTGCGCCTGGAGCGGATCGCCGCCGATCTGCTGCTGCTCGCGCGCCTGGACGCGCGGCTGCCGCCGACCGCGCGGCTTGTCGACCTGTCGCTGCTGGCGGCGGAGGAGGCCGCCCGGCGGCGCTCCACCCGGGTCCATCTGGCCTTGGACACCGGCGACCCCGTGCCGGTACGGGGCGACCGCGGCCAGCTGGAACGGCTGCTGGCGAACCTGCTCGACAACGCGGAGCGGTTCGCCGCCTCCACCGTCCGCGTCACCACCACGACCGGCGACGGCGGCAGCGCCGTGCTGGAGGTCGCCGACGACGGTCCCGGCATCCCGCCCGAGGCGCGCGAGCGGGTCTTCGAGCGGTTCACCCGGCTGGAGGAGGACCGCAACCGGGGCAGCGGCGGCACCGGCCTCGGCCTGGCCATCGCCCGGGAGATCGCCCGCGCCCACGACGGGACGCTGCGCGTGGCCCCGGGCGACGGCGGCGCCGTCCTCGTCCTCCGGCTGCCCGCCGCCTGACCGGCTCCGGGCCCGCTCCCCCGGTACGGCCCCGCTCGCCGGGCGCGCCGCCGCCCGGGTCCGTAGCGTGAGGCGCGGGGCGCGACCGGGCGTCCCGCTTCCCCGCCCCGAGGAGCCCGGCCCATGTCCACCGGACCCGCCCCGAGCGGCGCCTGTCTCACCCTGGACGACGGGCGGCCCGCCGTCCGCCTCACCCGCGCCTACGACCGGCCCCCGGCGGACGTCTGGCGGTGGGTCACCGACGCCGGCGAGCTGGCACGGTGGTTCCCGTCCCGGGCCGCGATCGAGCTGCGCGAGGGCGGCACGGTCCGGTACGGCGAGGACCCGCACCGGCCGGACGCCACCGGCCGGGTCGTGGCCGTCGACGCGCCCCGGCATCTCTCCTTCACCTGGGGCGGCACCGAACTCCGCTTCGACCTCGCACCGCTCGGCGGGGACGGCACCCGGCTGACGCTCACGGACGTCCTGGAGGCCGCGGACGCCGCCGCGCGCAACGCCGCCGGCTGGGAGGTCTGCCTCGACGCCCTCGACGCCCGGGCCCGCGGTGACCGCCCCGAGGGGCCGCCCACCGGCGCCACGGCGTCCTGGCGGGCGTACTACCGGCACTATCTCGACGCCGGCGTCCCGTCCGGCGCCCCGGTACCGGGGCTGGACGACGGCGGGGCCGGGTGAGGGGGCGTCCCCGGTGCCGGCGTGGCGAGGAGGCCCAGTGCCCGCCCGGCGAACCCAGCGGCCACTAGGCTGCGACGATGGAACGCTTGACCGATGCGCCCGAGGGCCGCGCCCCGTCCGCGGATCTGCCCCGGGTGAACGACTACGACAGTTTCGCCGAGGCGTACTCGGCGGAGAACGAGGACAACCTCGTCAACGGGTACTACGCGCGGCCCGCGATGCTGGACCTCGCCGGAGACGTGGCGGGCCACCGGATCCTGGACGCGGGCTGCGGCTCCGGTCCCCTGTCCGCGGCGCTGCGCGACCGCGGCGCCGTCGTCACCGGCATCGACACCAGCGCCCGGATGCTGGCGCTGGCCGAGCGACGGCTCGGTGACGACGCGGACGTGCACCAGGTCGATCTCCGCGACCCATTGCCGTTCGACGACGGCACGTTCGACGACGTGGTGTCCTCGCTGGTCCTGCACTACCTGGAGGACTGGGGGCCGACGCTGGCCGAGTTGCGGCGCGTGCTCAGGCCCGGCGGCCGGCTGATCGCGTCGGTGGACCACCCGTTCGTGGCCTACACGATCCGAGAACCCCGGCCCGACTACTTCGCGACCACCAGCTATACCTTCGACTGGGCGTTCGGCGGGCAGACCGTCCCGATGAGGTTCTGGCGCAAACCGTTGCACGCGATGATCGATGCCTTCGCCACCGCCGGCTTCCGCCTCACCACCCTCAGCGAGCCGCAGCCCGACCCGGCCGCCCGTGACCTCTTCCCCGACGAATTCCGGGCCCTTTCCACCACACCCTGCTTCCTGTTCTTCGTCGTCGAGGTGCCGCCTTCGGCCGCCGGCCCGGACGGGGGCCGCCCGCGGAGCCGGGGCGAGGCGGGCGCTTGAGCTGACGCGCGCGTCGCGCCCCCTCGTCGTCCCCCGGAGCGCCGGCCCACGGCGGTCCGGGGGACGGTCACGTGACCCGCCGGACAGGCCCTGGCTAGGGTACGGAGATGGATGCGCGCACTTATCTCTCCGAACTGTTCTCGCTGGACGGCCGGGTCGCCGTGGTGACCGGTGGCAGTTCCGGTATCGGCCGTGCGATCGCCGGGGCACTCGCCCGTGCGGGGGCTGGCGTCGTGGTCGTGGCGCGTGGGGAGAAGGGGCTGGCCGAGACGGTCGGCGAGTTGGTGGGGGACGGCTGCCGGGCGGCGTGGGTGAGCGGCGATCTGAGCAGCCGTGACGGGGTGCGCGCGGTGGCCGAGGAGGCGGCCGCCGTGTTCGGGGAGCCCGACATCCTCGTCAACTCCGCCGGGATCAATCTGCGGCCCGCCATGGATGAGTTGGGCGAGGACGTGTGGGACGCGACGATGGCGGTGAACCTGGAGGCCCCCTGTCTGCTGGGGCGGCGGTTCGGGCCCGGCATGGCCGAGCGGGGCTTCGGCCGGATCATCCACATCAGCTCGCAGCAGGCGCACCGGGCGTTCGTCCGCAGCGGCGCGTACGGGGTCTCCAAGGGCGGGCTGGAGTCGCTGGCCCGTTCGCAGGCCGAGGCGTGGTCGCCGCACGGTGTCACCTGCAACACGCTGGTGCCGGGTTTCGTGATGACGCCGCTCAACGCCCGCCTGTCGTCCGATCCGGAGCAGGTGACGGCGCTCGCGGCGCGCACCATGGTGGGCCGCAACGGCCTGGCCGAGGACTTCGCGGGCGCCGCGGTGTTCCTGGCGAGCCGCGCCTCGTCCTATGTCACCGGGCAGTCCCTCTTCGTCGACGGCGGGTTCTCCGTCCACTGACCCGTCCCCCGACGGTGTCCGGTACGGGGGACGGGCGCGGCCGGTCAGTCGCGGCGTTCGGTGAGGAGGGTGGCCAAGGCCGCGAGGACGGCGACGCCGCAGGCGATCAGGCAGGCGCTGCCCATGGCGGTGACGAACGTGTCGTGGGCGACGCGGGCGGCGGTGCGGGCGGCCTGCGGGCCGAGCCCCGGTACGGCCGGCGCGGCTCCGGTGGAGACCGCGTCCGAGAGCCGGTCGAGGGTGGTGGCCGGCAGGTCGGGCAGTCCTGCCGCGTGCCAGGCGCCGGGGAGGTCACCGGCGGTGCGGCCGGCGATGACCGCGCCGAGGACGGCGGTGCCGAGCGAGCCGCCGACCTGCATCGACGCCTGCTGGAGGCCCCCGGCGACACCGGCGAGTTCCAGTGGCGCGCTGCTCATGATGACCTGGGTGGCGCCGACGACGACGGGGGCGACGCCGAGGCCGAGCAGCGCGAACCACAGGGACGTGCGGGCGACGGACGCGTCGACGGTGAGGGTGGACATCCCGTACATGGCCCCCGCGGTCACCGCCATGCCGGCGAACAGGGGGATGCGGGGGCCGAGTAGGGCGGTCAGCCTGCCCGCCAGGGGGGAGCCGACGACCATCATGCCGGTCAGCGGCAGCAGCCGCAGGCCGCTCTCGACGGGCCCGAGCCCCTTCGCGTTCTGGAGGTAGAACGTGACGAAGAACAGACCGCCCATGAGGGCGAACGCCATGAACACCATCAGGGCCACGCCCGCGCAGAACGGCACGGAGCGGAACAGGCGCAGCGGCACGAGGGGGTCGCGGGCCCTGCTCTGCACCGTCACGAAGGCGGCGAGGAGCACGGCGGCGGCGAGGAGGTGACCGATGGTCAGCGCGTTGCCCCAGCCCCAGTCACGTGCCTTGATCAGCGGCCAGACCAGGCAGAACATCGCGGCGGACAGCAGGACGACGCCGGTGACGTCGAAGGAGCGGGACGTCTCCTCGGCGCGGTGGCCGCCGAGCACCATCGTGCCGACGGCGGCGGCCGCGGCGCCGAGGGGGACGTTGATGAAGAACACCCACTGCCAGTCGGCATGCTGGACGATCAGGCCGCCGACGATGGGTCCGGCGGCCGTCGAGGCGCCCATGACCAGCCCGTACAGTCCCAGTGCCGTGTTCAGCCGTTCGGCGGGGAAGGCGGCGCGCAGCAGTCCGAGGGCGGCGGGCATCAGCAGGGCGCCGAAGACGCCCTGGAGGACGCGGAAGGCGATGACCGCGCCGATGCCGCCGGACAGGCCGATCGCCGCGGAGGCGGCCGCGAAGCCGGTGACGCCGACGAGATAGGTGGTGCGGTGGCTGAACCGGTCGCCGAGCCGGCCCGCGGTGATGAGGACCACGGCGAGGGCGAGCATGTAGCTGTTGGTCACCCACTGCACGCCGGCCAGGGAGGCGTGCAGGTCCCGTTGGAGCGCGGGGTTGGCGATGGCGACGATGGTGCCGTCGAGGTTGACCATGGTGACGCCGAGTCCGACCACCGCGAGGGTCGGCCAGGGCCGTCCCCTCCTCCGTTCCCCGGGTGCTTGCGGGGACGGAGGGGGTAAGGCGTTCGCGGGGGATGCCGATGTCGTCATGGCATCGAGGGTGACGGACGGCGCCGGGCGTCGCGGGCCGGGCCCCGCGCCGGGGTGCGGCGGGCACGGTTCATCCGGCCAGCTCCCGGAACCAGGCGGCGATCGCGCGGGCGCCCTCGACGTTGGAGCCGAAGTGCCGGGTGTCGTGCCAGTCGTGGGCGCCGAGGTCGGTGACGGGTGCCGGGACGCCGCGGGCGGCGAAGTCGGCCTGGCACTGCGTGGTGTTGGCGTTGACGACGCGTTCGTCGTCGACGGCGAGGAACAGGCGCAGCGGTACGGTCGGCTTCCAGTCGCGGCACACGCCGTCGGTCACGTCGAGGGCGTCGGAGAGCGCGTCGGTGGGGTGCTGGAGCAGGTCCATCCCGTGGGGGGTGAGCAGCTCCTCCATGGTGGCGGGGAGTCCGCCCACGATCTCGGCGGCGGAGTGCGAGCCGTCCAGCAGGTTTTCGACGGTGCCGGCGTAGGGCTCGCGGAAGACCTCCTTGGGGTCGTCGTAGACGGGGTAGGTGCGGTTGAAGCCGACGAGGATGTCGGCGGCGTAGACGCCGCGCATGGCGGGGGGCTTGATCCGGCCGTCGAGGAGCGAGGGGAAGGTGACGCCGCGGACGTCGTAGGCGCCGCTGACGGGGGCGAGGGCGCGCAGCCGGAAGTAGGGGTCGCGGCCGGACTGGAGTTCGCGGCCGAGGTCGAGGGCGTTGGAGGCGCCCTGGGAGAAGCCGGTGACGAGCAGGTCGCGGGAGATCTTCAGGGAGGTGCGGGGCAGGAAGGCGCGGCCGGCGGTGAGCATGTCGAGGGTGGAGGTGGTCTCGGCGGGGATCGCGAACCAGGGGTGGGTGCCGTCGCCGACGCCCTGGCCGAGGTAGTCGGGGGCCAGGGTGATGAACCCGGAGGCGGAGTAGGTGACGGCGGGGGCGGCGTTGAAGCCGTGCGCGTCGACGGAGGGGGCCTTGGCGCGTTCGACCTCGGTGCCGTGGAGGTAGGAGACGCCGGGCCGTTCGCCGGTGGTGCCGAGGGGGACGGTCACCAGGCCGCTGGCCTTCACGGGTCTTCCGTGCTGGTCGACGGTTCCGTAGACGATGCGGTAGGCGGCGACGCCGTAGGTGAGGTCGTCGGCGTGGAAGCCGGTGTTCGTCAGGTCCTTGGCGACGTCCTGGGGGGTGGGGAGGGTGTAGAGCTTCTCGGCGCTCAGGAGTTGGCCGCGGGCGGGTGCCGTCGTGCGGGCCGCCGGGTTCCCGGGGTCGGCGTGGGCGGTGGCGTCGGGTGCCAGGACGAGCGAGAGCGTGGCGAGGAGGGCCGCCGCCGCTGTACGGGTGCGTGCTGTGACGCGCATGGGGTTCCTGTTCGTCGTGCGGTCCGGGTCGGTTGGTGGGTGGCGGGGCCGGTCAGTGGTAGCCGCCGTCGATGGAGAGGACCGATCCGGTGATGTAGGTGGCGCGGTCGGAGAGCAGGAAGGAGACGAGGTCGGCGACCTCCTCGGGGCGGCCCATGCGGCCGAGGGAGATCTTGTCGAGGGCCTGGTCGAGCAGGTCCTCGGGGAGGTCGGCGACGAGGTCGGTGCTGATGTAACCGGGGGTCACCACGTTGGCGCGGACGCCGTACGTGCCGACCTCCTGGGCGAGGGACTTGGTGAAGGCGATGATCCCGGCCTTGGAGGCGCTGTAGTTGGTCTGCCCGGCGTTGCCGAGCACTCCGGCCATGGACGACAGGTTGACGATGGCGCCGCTCCTGCGCTTGATCATGTCCTCGACGACGGCGCGGCAGACGTGGTAGACGCCGTCGAGGTTGACCCGGAGCACGGACTGCCAGTCGTCGTCCTCCATCAGCGCGAGCGGGGTGTCGCGGAGGATCGCGGCGGAGGTGACGACGGCGTCGATGGGGCCGAGGGCGTCCTGGGCGCCGTCGACGAGGGCGTCCACGGACGCGGGGTCGGACACGTCGGCCCGCCGGACGAACACCCTGCGGCCGAGCCCGGTGATCTCCTTCTCCAGGTCCCGGGCCGCGGTGCCGTCGTGGGCGTAGCACACCGCGACGTCGTAGCCGTCCTGGGCGAGGCGCAGGGAGACCGCCCGTCCGATGCCCCGTGTTCCGCCTGCGACCAGTGCCACAGGGGTGGCGGTTGTGTTCATCGACTCTCCATTGCTCGGTTCCGGTGGGCGGGGGTGGCGGTCGGCCGGCGGCCGGCCGGGGGATGGGCGGCGTCCGCGATGGAGCGCAGGATCTCCCCCGCGGCGGACGCCAGGTAGAAGTGGTCGCCGGCGAACAGCCGGTGGTGGAAGGCGGCGCGGGTGTGGGGGCGCCAGCCGCGGAGGTCCTGGGGCGGTACGACCGTGTCCGAGCGGCCGCCGTAGACCGTCAGCGGGACGTCGAGGGGCGGGCCGGGGCGGTGGACGTGGGTGCCCAGGACCGAGTAGTCGGCGCGCAGGACCGGGATCGCCAGTGCCATCAGGTCCTTGTCGGCGAGGAGTTCGGGCGGGGTGCCGCCCAGGGCGGCGAGTTCCTCCAGGACCTCCGTGTCGTCGGCGGCGTGCAGCGAGCGGCGCCGGGAGGGCGTGCCGGGCGCGGCGGCGCCGGAGACGAACAGGTGCCGGGGCTGCGGCGCGCCCCGTTCGGCGAGCAGCCGGGTCAGTTCGTGGGCGATGAGGCCGCCCATGCTGTGCCCGAAGAACACGAACGGCGCGTCGAGGTAGGGGGTGATGCGGCCGGCGAGTTCCCTCACGAGGGGGGCCAGGCTCTGGAAGGGCGTCTCCTTGATGCGTCCTCCGCGGCCGGCGAGTTCGACCGCGCACACATGCAGTTCCCTGGGGGCCAGGTCGTGCCACTGCCGGTAGGCGGAGGCGCCGGCGCCCGCGTAGGGGAAGCAGAACAGCCGGGTGTGCGCGTAGGGGCCCGGTTCGCGGCTGACCAGCCACTCTCGGTCCATGGTGGGGTGTCCTCCTGCGGTGGGGGTGCGTGGGGCCCGGCGCGGCGGCCGGGCCCCGGGGCGCGGTCAGGCCGTGTCGTCGCCGGCCTGCCGCAGCCGCTCGCGCAGTACGGACACCGGGAGGCCGGGGTGCGTGGTGAGCAGGTCCAGGGCGAGCGGCCACCGGCGCATCATCGCGGCCATGGTGCGGGGGTCGATGCGGTCGGGCTCGTACATCCACATGCCGCGCAGCGTCCCGTCCTCGGCCTCGCGCATCATCAGGTAGAGGTCGAGGTTGTGCGGCTTCATGGTGGTGATGAGTTCGGGCAGGACGTTGTCGTCGCCGACGCCCATGTCCAGGGGTGCGCTGGTGAGGCGGTGCAGGCCGAGGTCGATGCGCTCGACGTTGATGAGGTTGAACTCGGTGCGCAGCAGGCCCTCGCCGTCGGCGACGCGTCCCTCGTTCACCAGGGCGCGCAGGGGTACGTGCTGGTGGGTGTGGGCGCCGATCGCGCCGTCGCGGACCTGGTCGAGCAGTTCGCGTGCGGTGGGGTCGGCGGCCATCCGGCTGCGGATGAGGACGAGGTGGATGAACGCGCCGACGGTGCGTTCGGTCTCGGGCCGCTCGCGGCCGGCGAGGGGGAAGCCGACGGCGATGTCGTCGCTTCCCGAGTACGCCGACAGCAGCAGGTGGTAGGCGGTCATCAGGGCCATGAAGAGGGTGGCGCCCTCGCGCTGGGCGAAGTCCTTGAGGTCCTTGGCCGTGGTGGCGTCGAGGACGAAGCCGTGGGTGTAGCCGTCGGCGGGGGTGACGTCCCGGGTCTGGTGGTCGGGGGCCCGGTAGTCGAGGGTCTGGGGCACGCCGTCCAGCAGGCGCTGCCAGTAGTCGATGTGCTCGTCGAGGGCGCCGTCGGCGAGCAGGCGGTTCTCCCAGGCCGCGTGGTCGAGGTAGGGGAGTTCGGGCTCGGTGAGGGTGGCGGCGCGTTCCTGGACGCGGGCGTTGTACAGCTCGCCCAGTTCACGCAGGACGACGTTGTGGCCCCAGTGGTCGACGACGGCGTGGTGCATGTCGAGGACGAGGGCGTGCTGCCGGGGCGCGAGGCGGACGAGGATGCCGCGGACGAGCGGTCCCTCGGCGAGGTCGAAGGGGCGCTCGGACTCCTCGCCGATCAGTGCGCGCAGGCCGTCGAGACGCTCGGCGGGGTCCTTGTCCCGCAGGTCGGCGGTGGTCAGCGGCCAGGTGCCGTGGTCGGCGGCGTACTGGATCCAGTGACCGTCGCGGTGGACGAGGCGGGTGCGCAGGACCTCGTGGCGGCGGACGAGGGCGTCGAGGGCGGCGCGCAGGGCGTCCTCGTCGAGGGGGCCGTCCAGGGTCAGTGCGGTGATGACGTTGTGGTGGGGGTGTTCGGCGCCGACGGGCTGGAGCAGGAACTCCAGCTGCCCGAAGGCGGCCGGGACGCCCT
>NZ_JCANQV010000227.1:0-9665 GCF_059553635.1 Candidatus Streptomyces philanthi | reverse complement strand
GCCCGCGGCGACGGGGATGCCGATGCGGCGGTTGGTGAGGCGGTGCTCGGCGGCGCGGGGGGTGGGCGTCATGTCCGTCTCCTGGGTCGGCGGGATGCCGTCCTCCGAAGCGTGACGAATGGGCATGTACCCGTCAAGGTCGGGGACGCGCCATTGTTAGGAAACTTTCCTACCCTGCTTCCGGGCCCCACCGCCACCCCCGGGACGCATGCGCCCCGGTCTTCCGGGACGGCCAGCAGGCCGCCCCGGAAGACGACGGGTCAGACCGTCCGGATACCGCGCCCGGCCCACTCGGGCGCCGGGGCCACCAGACCACCCAGATACGCGCGGGCCGCCTCCGGGAGCGGCGCGGCGCGCCCCGCGTCCTGGTCGACGTGGAGCGCGAACAGCTCCTCGGTCGCCACCGGCTCACCGTCCGGCTCCCCGGTGAACATCTCGTGGACGAACCGCACCTTCTTCGCGTCCACCCCCAGCACCCTGGTGCGGACGGTGAGTTCACTGCCGCGCGCCACCTCGTCGAGATAGCGCACATGTGCCTCGACCGTGTACAGCGAGCAGCCGCTCGCGGTGCGGTAGGCGGTGTCCAGGCCCGCGGCGTCCATCAGGGCGTCCGTCGCGAAGCCGAAGACCAGGACGTAGTACGCCTCGCTGAGATGCCCGTTGTAGTCGATCCACTCGTCCCGGACGGTCTGCCGGAACAGCGGGAGCGCGGGTGCCGTCACTGGTCGCCACCCCGCAGCCGCCCGGTGGCACGCAGCACGTCGATGACGCCCTGGTCGCGCTCGGCGACCAGCTCCGCGTACGTACGGCCCTTGGCCGCGTCCTCGCAGCCGTCGACCATCGCGTCACGCAGCGCCCGGTCCAGCTCCGGCGCCTCCAGACGGGTCCACGGCGACTTCAGCGACGGGCCGAAGTGGTCGAGCATATGGGCCATTCCGCCCTCGCCGCCGGCCAGCGCGAAGGTCAGGCACGGGCCCATGAACGCCCACCGCAGACCGGGGCCCTCGGTGATCGACGCGTCGATGTCCTCGACGGTCGCCTCACCGTTGGCGACCATGTGCAGCGCCTCCCGCCACAGCGCCTCCTGGAGGCGGTTGGCGATGAAGCCGGGCAGCTCGCGGTCCATCGTGATGACGGACTTGCCGGCCACGTCGTAGAAGCGCGAGGCCCACGCCACCGCGTCCGCGTCGCTGCGCTCCCCGCCGACGACCTCGACCAGCGGGATCAGGTACGGCGGGTTGAACGGGTGGCCGACGACGAGACGGCCCGGGTCGGCGGCCTCGGTCTGCATGTCGGTCATCGGGTAGCCGGAGGTCGACGAGGCGATGACCACCCCGGCGGGGGCGGCGGCGTCCAGCTCGGCGAGCAGCGACCGCTTGAGCTCCAGCTTCTCCGGCGCGCTCTCCTGGACGAACTCGGCGTCGGCCACGGCCTCCGCCAGCGTCGGGGCGACGGTCAGCCGGTCGGGCGAGGCGCCCTCGGCCAGGCCGATCTGCTCCAGCGCGGGCCAGGCCGCGGCGACCAGGCGGCGCAGCTTCTCCTCGGCGTCCGGCGCCGGGTCCCAGGCGGTGACGTCGTAGCCGCGGGCGAGGAAGTGGGCTACCCAGCCGCCACCGATCACTCCGGCGCCGATGCAGGCGATACGGCGGACGTCCTCCGGGGCGGTGCGGGCGTGGAAGGGCATGGATGTGCTCCTGTGGGTGGGGGCGGTGGTGCGGGACGAGGTCACTTGAGGCCGAGGCGGGCGCGGGCCTGGGCGGGGGTGGCGACGGAGGCGCCGAGCAGCTCGGTGATCTCCACGGCACGCTCGACGAGCTGCCCGTTGGTGGCCTTCACACCCCGGCTGAGGTAGAGGTTGTCCTCCAGGCCGACACGGACGTTGCCGCCGAGCAGGATCGACTGGGCCACCCACGGCATCTGCATCCGGCCGAGCGCGAAGCTGGCCCACTCGGCGCCCTCGGGCAGCATGTTCACCATCGACTGGAGCACACCCGGGTCGGCGGGCGCGCCCCACGGGATGCCCATGCACAGCTGGAAGACGGTCGGGTCGTCCAGCAGCCCCTCGGCGAGCAGCTGCTTGGCGAACCACAGCTGACCGGTGTCGAAGATCTCCAGCTCGGGGCGGACGCCCAGCTCCTGGATGCGCTTGGCGCCGACCCGCAGCATGTCGGGGGTGGAGACGTAGAGGTTCGAGCCGTCGCCGAAGTTGAGCGAACCGCAGTCCAGGGTGCAGATGTCGGGCAGCAGCTCCTCGACGTGCGGCAGCCTCTCCAGGCCGCTGACGAGGTCCGTGCCGGGCAGGTGCCGCAGCGGCTCGTCCGGGTCGATGACGAGGTCGCCGCCCATCCCGGCGGTGAGGTTGATGATGACGTCGGTGCCGGTGTCCTTGATCCGGCCGACGACCTCGGCGTACAGCCGCGGGTCGCGCGAGGGCGCGCCGGTCTCGGGGTCACGGACGTGGATGTGGACCACCGCGGCGCCCGCCGACGCCGCCTCGACGGCGGAGGCGGCGATCTGCTCGGGCGTCACGGGGACGTGCGGGGAGCGCCCCACGGTGTCGCCCGCGCCGGTGAGCGCGCAGGTGATGATGACCTCGTTGTTCATGGGATTCCTTCGATGGGGAGGGGCAGGACTACGGCTCGGGGGACCGGGCCGGGAGCAGTTCGCTCTCGACGAAGGCGAGCAGGGCCGTGTGCATGGTGTCGGGGCCCGTGCTCTCCGGCGCGGTGGCCAGGACCTGGGTGGCCAGGCCGTCGATCAGCGCGGTCAGCCGCAGCGCGGTGAACTCCGCGTCCACGGCACGGAAGACGCCCTGCTCGACACCGCGCCGCAGTACAGCGGCGACGGTGGCGCGCCACTGCCGGTAGTAGTGCTCGTGCAGCCGGCCGACGGCGGTGGACCGGGCGGCCTGCGCCCACAGGTCCAGCCACACCAGCCACTGCCGGCGCTGCTGTTCCGTGCGGGGGGTCTGGAGCGCGATCAGGTGCCGCAGCTCCTCACGGGCGTCGGCGGCCTCGGCCAGGCCCGCGGCGCGGCGCGCGGTGTCCTCGTCCATGCACCACCGCACCGCCGCCTCCAGCAGCTCGTCGCGGCCGGGGAAGTGGTAGTGCACCGCGGCGGTGCTGGTGCCGCACGCCGCCGCGATGTCGGCGACGCGTACGCCGGCGAAGCCGTGCTCGGCGATCAGGCGGACGGTCTCCCGCACGATCTGGAGGGGCCGCCCGCCCTCCGGCACGGCGGCCGGGCCGCGTACGGGCTCCGGTGCGGGCCGTCCGGGCGAGCCGAGCAGCGTCCCGGCGTCCACTCCGGCGATGTCGGCGATGCGCACGATCTCGGCGACCGTGAACCGCCGGGCGCCGCTGAGCGACCGGGACAGCTTCGAGGGGTCCATCACGATCCGGCGGGCGAACTCGCGCCGGCTGCAGCCGAGGCCGTCGATCACCTGCCGGACGCGCTCGGTGACCGCGCCCTGCTCGTCGGCGACCCGTGCTCCGGGGTCTTCCTTCATGGTCCGGGACCGTAACAGGTGCGTTGAGAACATCGCAACGTTGATGAGGCGAAGAAAAGAGGGATTGAGCAGGTAGGAGAAGGGGAAGGGGCTGGTGTTGCGCACTGACTGATGCATCAGTCAGTGCTCAGGGGGCGGGCCGGGGAAAGGGTGCGAACATCCGGAAAACGGAACAATGTGGGACAGTGACGGCATGGCTGAGCGGGGAGCGAAGCGGGCCGCCGAGCCGGTGCCGGACATACGGCCCGCCCGCCCTGATCCGACCGCGGACCTCCACCGCACGGGCGGCTTCGACTGGGACCTCGACCACGGGCTGCTGCACCTGGACACGCCCGCCCTCGCCCTGTTCGACCTCACCCCCGAGGAGTACGACGAACGCCCCGAGACCCTCGGCAGCCGCCTCCCGCACGACGAGACGGCCCGGCTCGGCGCCCTCCTCCACCGCGCCCTCGCCGACGGCAGCGACACCTACGGCGCCTGCTTCCGCGTGCTGAGCCGCGACGGCGGCTCCCGCTGGGCCCACTGCCGCGGCACCATCCGCCGCGGCGCCGACGGCCGCCCCCGCCGCCTCATCGGCGTGCTCCGCGCCGCCGACGACGCCCACGCCCGCATCGCCGAAGCGGCACCGGACGGCGAGGGGCCCCGGCACCAGACCGGCGTCGTCGAACGCACCACCGCCGCCCTCGCCCACGCCCGCACCGTCCGCGAGGTCATCGCCGTACTCGCCGGCGAGCAGGGCCTTGACCGCCTCAACGCGGAGAACATCATCCTCGGCCTCGTCGAGGCCGGGCACATCCGCCTGGTCTCCGAGGGCAAGGCCGGCAGCTACATCCCCGACCTCGAACTCACCCGCGTCGGCGACGAATTCCCCATGAGCGAGGTCGTCCGCACCCAGACCCCGCGCTTCATCCCCAGCCGCACCGAATTCGCCTCCCGCTACCCCCGCATCTGGCCCGCGATCGAACCGCTCGGCATCGGCTCCGCCGCCTACCTCCCGCTCATCGCCCAGGGCCGCCAGATCGCCGTCATCGGCCTCTTCTACGCCCGCGAGAGCCCCTTCAGCGACCAGGAACGCGGCATCCTGCTCGCCCTCGGCAGCAGCATCGCCCAGAGCCTCGCCCGCGCCATGCTCTACGACCAGGAGCACGAACTCGCCGTCGGCCTCCAGCAGGCCATGCTGCCCCGCCGCATCCCCGGCGTCCCCGGCGCCGAGATCACCGTCCGCTACCGCTCCGCCCGCCTCGGCCGGAACATCGGCGGCGACTGGTACGACGTGATCCCGCTGCCCGAGGGCCGCGTCGGCGCCGTCATCGGCGACGTCGAGGGCCACGACACCCAGGCCGCCGCCCTCATGGGCCAGCTGCGCATCGTGCTGCGCGCCTACGCCACCGAGGGCCACGCCCCCGCCACCGTCATGGCCCGCGCCTCCGCCTTCCTCCACGAACTCGACACCGACCGCTTCGCCACCTGCGTCTACGTCGACGCCGACCTCACCACCGGCACCGCCCGCTTCGTCCGCGCCGGACACATCGACCCCCTGCTGCGGCACGCCGAGGGCCTCTGCCGCCGCCTCCCCGTCGCCGGCGGCCTCCCCTTGGGCCTGTCCGCCGAATTCACCCGGCTGGACTATCCCGTCACCACCGTCCACCTCGCCCCCGGCGACACCCTGCTGCTGTGCACCGACGGACTCGTCGAACGCCCCGGCGTCGACCTCGACGACGGCATGCGCCACCTCGCCCGGCTGGTCCGCACCGGACCCCAGGACGTCCACCGGCTCGCCGACCGGCTCTGCGCGTCCGCCGACCGCGGCCCCGGCGAGGACGACATGGCCGTCCTCCTGCTCCGCCGCCTCGGCATCCCCCGACAGGACGCCGCCAGCCACATCCGGCAGCACATCTCCCACGGCGACCCCGAGGCCCTCTCCGGCGTCCGCCACATGATCCGCGCCGCCGTACGGGCCTGGGGCGCCGTCGACCGCGCCGACGACATCGAACTGGTCGCCGACGAACTGATCACCAACGCGCTCCTCTACACCGACGGCGACGCCGTGGTCGACATCCGGATGCCCTGGGGCACCGAACGACGGCTGCGCCTGGAGGTCGAGGACCGCTCCAGCACCCTGCCGCGCCGCCGCGAACCGGGCGAGGCCGGGCTCTCCGGACGCGGACTGCTGCTCGTCGACCGGCTTGCCGACGTCTGGGGTGTGGAACCCCGAGGCGGCGGAAAGTGCGTATGGTGCGAGTTCAACTGCCCCTGACCGGGAACATCGTGAGGTCCCGTCAGCCGGGCGCGCACACCGCCGGGAGACCGGCACGGCCGAGTGAGGACGGCACCCATGGGATCGCAGGCGGTACAACAGCCCGTGCAGGCCCGCTCGCTGGCGGCCGGCCTGGACGCCGAAGGCGTCCGCAACGTCGCCCTGACCTGGGTCGACAACGCCGGCATCGTCCGCGTCAAGGCCGTCCCCGCACCCCGCCTCCCCGCCGCCGCACACCGCGGCGTCGGCATGTCACCCGTCTTCGACGTCTTCACCTCCGACGACGCCATCACCGCCTCCCCGCACCTCGGCGGCCCCGACGGCGACCTGCGCCTCTTCCCCGACCTCGACCGCCTCACCACCCTCGCCGCCCAGCCCGGCTGGGCCTGGGCACCGGTCGACCGCTACGACCAGCTCGGCGCCCCGCACCCCGCCTGCCAGCGCCTGTTCGCCCGCGCCATGGCCGACCGCGCCACCGCCGCCGGCCTCGACCTGCGCATGGGCTTCGAGACCGAATGGGTGGTCGTCCGCGCCCCCGACGGCCACACCCCCCACCCCGCCGACGCGCTCGACCACCCCTGCGCCGGCCCCGCCTACGGCATGACCCGCGTCGTCGAACTCTCCGACTACCTCCGCGACGTCACCGAGGCCCTCACCGTCCAGGGCATCGACGTCCTCCAGCTCCATCCCGAGTACGCGCCCGGCCAGTTCGAGGTGTCCACCGCGGCCGCCGACCCGGTGCGTGCCGCCGACGACGTCATCCTCGTCCGCGAGACCGTCCGCGCCGTCTCCGCCCGCCACGGACTGCGCGCCTCCTTCGCCCCCGTCGTCGTCGCCGGACAGGTCGGCAACGGCTGCCACCTCCACCTCAGCCTCCGCCGCGACGGCACCAGCCTGCACCGCGCCCCCGAGGCCGCCTGGGGCCTGGCACCGGACGCCGGCGCCTTCCTCGCCGGCGTCCTGGACGCCCTGCCCGCCCTGCTCGCCGTCGGCTGCCCCTCACCCGCCGGCTATCTGCGGCTCCAGCCCTCCCACTGGGCGGGCGTCTACCAGTGCTGGGGCGTGGAGAACCGCGAGGCGGCGCTGCGCCTGGTCACCGGCGCGCCCGACGACCCCGACGGCGGGCACGCCGAGATCAAACCGTTCGACGCCGCCGCCAACCCCTATCTCGCCGTCGGCGCCGTCATCGCCGCCGGACTGCACGGCACCGCCACCGGCGCCCGCCTCCCCGAACCCGTCACCGGCGACCCCGGCGCGCTCGGCGTCCGCGAACGGGGCCGCCGCGGCATCGTCCGGCTGCCCGCCACCCTCACCGAGGCCACCGACCACCTGGAGCGCTCCGCGCCGCTGCGCGAGGCGATGGGCGAGGTGCTGCACGGCGCGGTCCTCGCCGTCCGCCGCGCCGAGGAGGCCCGCTTCGCGGGCAGCGACGCCGACGAGGTCGCCGCCGCGACCCGGTGGCTGTGGTGACGCCCGAGGGCCCCCGGCCCGACGACGACCTGCCGCCGCTGATCGACCACCACTGCCACGGGCTGGTCCGCCACGGTCCGGACCCGGACGCCTTCGCGTCCTGGCTCACCGAGTCGGACCGCCCGCCCGCGGCCGGCACCACCTTCTTCGACACCCAGGCCGGCTTCGCCGTACGCCGCTGGTGCCCGCCGCTGCTCGGCCTCGCACCGCACTGCCCGCCCGACCGCTACCTGGCCCGCCGCCGCGAACTCGGCCCCGACGAGACCCGCCGCCGGCTGCTGGGCGCCACCGGCATCGGCGCCTACCTCGTCGACACCGGCCTCCCCGGCGACCTCACCGGCCCCGAGGAGACCGCCGCGGCGGGCGACGCCACCGGCCACGAGATCGTCCGCCTGGAGACCCTCGCGGAACGCCTCGCCACCGGCGTCCGGGACGCCGAGGAGTTCACCGACGCCCTCGCCCGCGCCGTCCCCGCCGCCGCGACGGGGGCCGTCGCCTTCAAGACCGTCGCCGCCTACCGCCACGGCCTCGCCCTGGACCCCCGGCCGCCCGGCCCCGACGCCGTCCACGCCGCCGCCCGGACCTGGCTGTCGGCCGGTGCCGGGCGGCTGGCCGACCCGGTGCTGCTGCGCCACCTGGTCCGGCTCGCGACCGCCACCGGCCGGCCCCTCCAGTTCCACACCGGCTTCGGCGACCCCGACCTGCGGCTGCACCACGCCGACCCCTCCCTCCTCACCGACCTCGTACGGGCCACCGAGGACACCGGCACCGACCTGATCCTGCTGCACGGCTACCCCTACCACCGCCAGGCCGCCCACCTGGCCGCGTCCTTCCCGCACGTCTACGCCGACATCGGCCTCGCCCTCACCCACACCGGGGCCCGTGCCCCCGCCGTCCTCGCCGAATTCCTCGAACTCGCCCCCTTCGGCAAGCTCCTCTTCTCCACCGACGCCTACGGCCTCCCGGAGCTGTACACCGTCGGCAGCGCCCTGTTCCGCGACGCCCTGCGCACCGTCCTCGGCGCCTGGACCGCCTCCGGCGCCTGGTCACAGCCCGACGCCCGGCGCGTCGCCGCGATGATCGCCGCGGACAACGCCCGGCGCGTGTACGGCCTGCCGGACGGCACCACCACCGGCTGACCGGCGGGCCTTGGCCGCGCCCGCGGGGCCGTGCTTCACTTCCGCGTGCCTCGTACAACGGAATCCGACGCGCCCCGAAGTCCCGCCCGCCCACGGATATTCGCCGACCTCACCCCGCTGCGGACCTCGCCGGACTACCGCCGCCTCTGGCTGGGCAACGCCGTCTCCTGGATGGGCCAGCAGATGACCGCGCTGGCGGTCTCCCTCCAGGTGTACGCCCTCACCGGCTCCACCTTCGCGGTCGGCCTGGTCGGCCTGTGCTCCCTGGTGCCGCTCGTCGTCTTCGGCCTCTACGGCGGCGCCATCGCCGACACCGTCGACCGCCGCACCCTCGGCCTGTGCAGCGCCGCGGGCGCCACCGTGCTCTCCGTCGTCCTGGCGGCCGCGGCCCTGGCGCACTTCGCCCACGTCTGGCTGCTGTACGGCGTCGTCGCCCTCCAGGCCGTCTGCTTGGCCGTGAACTCGCCGGCCCGCTCGTCGATGATCCCCCGTCTGCTGCCCGCCGCACAGCTCCCGGCCGCCAATGCCCTCAACTCCCTCACCGGCAACCTCGGCCTCATGGGCGGCCCCATGCTGGGCGGCGTCATCGTCGGCCTGTGGGGCTACCAGGCCGCCTACCTCATCGACGTCGCGGCCTTCAGCGCCTCTCTCTACGCGATGTGGCGGCTGCCGTCGATACGGCCCGAGCAGCGAGAGGGGGCCCGCCGCGCCTCCGTCCTCGACGGACTGCGCTTCCTGGCCACCCGGCCCAACCTGCGGATGACCTTCTTCGCCGACCTCGTGGCCATGGTGCTCGCCCAGCCCCGCGCCCTGTTTCCCGCCGTCGCCGCGCTGTGGTTCGGCGGCGACGCGAGGACGGTCGGCCTGCTGGCCGCCGCGCCCGCCGTCGGCGCCGTCCTCGGGGGGCTGTTCTCCGGCTGGCTCGGCGCCGTCCGCCGCCACGGTCTGGCCATCCTGATCGGGGTCGCCGCCTGGGGCACCGCCATCGCCTGCTTCGGCCTCACCCGCCACCTCTGGCTCGGCCTGTTCTTCCTGGCCGTCGCGGGCTGCGCGGACACCGTCTCGATGGTCTTCCGCAGCACCATGCTCCAGGCCGCCACCCCGGACGAGATGCGCGGCCGCCTCCAGGGCGTCTTCATCGTGGTGGTCGCGGGCGGCCCCCGGCTCGGCGACTTCCTCGCCGGCTCCGCCGCCGACCTGACCTCGCCCGCCACCGCCGTCGTCGCGGGCGGTCTGGCCTGCGTCGTCATCGTCACCGCGCTCGGTCTGGGCCGCCGCTCCTTCGCCCGCT
>NZ_JCANQV010000226.1:0-9869 GCF_059553635.1 Candidatus Streptomyces philanthi | reverse complement strand
GCCGCGCTCGCCGCGCTGCGCGGCCAGGTGACCGCCGAGGACATCGAGAATCTCGTCAGGAAGCAGCAGCGCCGCGCCTGCGCCGGCCGCGCCGCCAAGCGCCTCGCCCTCGTCGGCCTGCTGGCCGGCGGCGCCTTCGCCGCCTGGAAGTGGTGGGACAAGCAGGCCAACCCCGACTGGCTCGTCGAACCCCCCGCCGCCACCGAAACCCGCCTCAGCACCGTCGACGGCAGCACTCCCGCCTCCCCCGACGGCGAGTCCCCGTCGGACGGCGAGGAGAAGGGGCCGGACGGGGCGGCCTGACAGGGGTGGAGCCGGGCGCCCGCCGGACCGGTGGGGTGGTCACGGCCGTACGGGTGGCGGTCGGCAATCGCTTCGTTTCACGTGAAACCGGCCGTTGGCGTGACCGCCGTGCCGTTTCACGTGAAACACCGCCGCTGCCGGAACCGCTCCGCGACCCACGACGATGCCCGATCCCTCGCCTGCGCGTTTCAGCTCACGGAGTCCGGACCGACCACCTCCCGCCCCGGAAACCGCAGCGTGAAGACCGTGCCCTCGCCCTCCGTGCTGGTCGCGCTCGCCGAACTGCCGTGTGCCTCCGTCAGCTTGCGGACGATGGCGAGGCCGAGGCCGCTGCCTCCGGTCCGTCGGTTGCGGGACTTCTCCGCGCGCCAAAAGCGGTCGAAGACGTGCGGGAGATCGGCCGCCGGGATGCCGGTGCCCGTGTCGGCGACCTCGATGACGACGGTGCCGTCCGGTTCCTCGCGTGCGCGGAGGACGACCGTGCCGCCCGGGGCGGTGTGCCGTACGGCGTTGGAGACGAGATTGCCGACGGCCTGGCGCAGCCTTACCGGGTCGGCGGTGAGGACGGCGTTCCCCGCCTCGACGGTCAGGTCCACGCCCGCGGTGTCCGCGCGCGCCTGATGGGCGGCGGCCACCTGGCCGAGGAGCTGTCCGACGCGGACCGGTTCGGGGTGCAGCCGCAGCGCGCCCGCGTCGGCCTCGGCGAGGTCCCGCAGATCGTCGATGAGGTGCTGCAACTGGACGGCCTCCTCCAGCAGCGAGGAGACGAAGGCGGGGTCGGGGTCGGCCAGGCCGTCCTGGGCGGCCTCCAGCCAGCCGCGGATGTTGGCGAGCGGGGTGCGCAGCTCGTGCGCGACATCGCTGACCATGGCCCGGCGCAGTTCCTCCAGCCGGGCCCGGTGTGCGGCCATGTCGTTGAACGCGGCGGCCAGGCGGCCGATCTCGTCGTCCGAGGCGACCGGCACGGCCTCCGTCGTGCCCCCGTCCCGCATGCGGTGCGCGGCCCCCGTCAGGGCGTGCAGCGGGCGGACGAGGCGACGCCCGGTGAGGACCGACACGCCGATGGTGAGGGCGAGGACGAGGGAGGCCACTCCGGCGATCTTGGCGGTGTTGGCGGGGGAGAGCGCGAAGCCGGGCACACTGCCGCCGCCGGGCGCGCCGAGGAACAGCAGCGCGGGCGAGGCCACATACGTGCTGAGCTGTTCGCGGCGGGCCGCGTCCACGCAGGACGCGATGGTCCGGTCGGCGTTCAGTCCGGGTCTGCTCGGCTCGGGCCCCTGCGTCCAGGTCAGGTCCAGGTTCAGTGCGACGCCGCCGCGTCCCTGGCGCCGGAGGCAGGCGTCGGTGAGCTTGTTGAGGGCCGACAAGGCCTTGCGTTCGGACGGGGTGAGGGCGTCGAGGCCGGTGACCGCACACCGGGACCGGGCCGGTTCGGTGGCACTGCCGCTCCGCTCGATGCGGGGTCGGCCGGTGGGTGTCTCCACGACCTTGGCGCTGTACCCGGCAGTGTGCAGGCACCGGGTGATCTCGGTCGTCTTCCGCCGCAGTGCGGCGCGTTCGGTCTCCGGGAGCCGGAAGGGGCCGACGGCCCGCGGGTCGATGCGGTCCACCGCCGCCACGCCGTCGCCGAGCGACACGGACGTTCCGGCGCCGAGCGCGGTGTCCACGGACAGCGGGTCGACGACGGCCGAGGGCCGCGCGGCGAGCGCGGGCCGGGAACCGGCGGTGGCCGAGTCGGCGAGGACGCGGCGGTCCTGCGTGGTGACGGTCACCCGGCGGTCGTACCGTCGCGCCAGATCGCGCACGGTGATGCCCACGCCGTGCCAGGTGGGATGGGTGGCCGCGTAGCCGAGCACGGTGTCGTAGATCCGGGCGCCGTCGGCGAGGTTCTGGCCCTGTTCCTGCTTGATCGCGCCGGAGGTGGTCTGGGCGGCGAGCCATGCGGTCGCGGCCACCGAACACGCGGCGACCAGCGCCGACACCCCGAGGAACCGGCCGAGCAGGCTCTTGCGCAGCGGGAGGCGTCCCGTGCCGCGCCGCGCTCTACGGGGCATGTGCCGTGCCGCCCTTCGCGGGGTCCGTCAACTTGTAGCCGACGCCGAAGACGGTCAGCAGCCGCACGGGACGGCCCGGCACGGGTTCGATCTTCTTGCGGAGGTTCATGACATGGACGTCGACGGTCCGGCCGCCGATGTACCGGCCGAAGCCGTGCAGTTCCTCCAGCAGGCGCTGCCGGGTGAAGACATGACCGGGTTCGGCCGCCATCGCGGCCAGGACGCGGAACTCGCCGGGTGTGCACTCGACCGTCGTTCCGTCGACCGTGACCTCGTGGCGGTCCGGGTCGACGCGGAGCGTGCCCACCGCGAGCACGGAGCCGGCGTCCCGCGCCGGGCGGCCCGTACGCCGCAGCAGCGTGCGCACCCGCGCCATCAGCTCGCGCGGGCTGTAGGGCTTGGTCATGTAGTCGTCGGCACCGAGGTCCAGCCCGAGCAGCAGATCGTCCTCGGTGGACCGTGCCGTCAGCATCAGTACGGGCAGTTCGCGGGCCTCGCCGCGCAGGACGCGCACCACGTCCAGCCCGTCGACGCGCGGCATCATCACGTCGAGGACGAGAAGGTCCGGTTCACGCTCCCGGACCTTCTCCAGCGCCTCCCGGCCGTCCCGCACCACCGTGACCGCATGCCCTTCCCGCTCCAGGTAGCGGCGTATCAACTCGGCCTGCTTCTCGTCGTCTTCGGCGATCATCACGTCAGCGCACACGCGATCGAGAGTAGGCGAGAGGGTTGAGGCAGCCGGGCACGGTGCGGGCGGCCGGGACCGACCGCGGGACGCCCGAGGGGAGGTCGGGACCGCCGGTCCCCCGGTAATAGACTCCGCCGTATGTTCAGGCAGCGAGCGACCGCCATGTGGTGCGGTCGGCTGCTGCTGTTGGCCGCACTGCTGCTGGGCATCGTGACGATGCACACCCTGGGGCATCCCGGCGAGCACGGGTCCGCGCACACGGTGTCCGCCGAGGCCGCCGGGCCGGCGCATCCCGCACCGCATCACGCGGTCCCGGCGGTGCTCCCCGCGCCGGACGGCGCGCACGCGGCCGCCGCCCCGGACCACGGCGGCCTGGACCCCTTGTCCGTCTGCCTCGCCGTGCTCGGCTCCGGCGTGGCGGCGCTCGCCCTGGTGGCCCTCGCGGTCCTCCGCCGTCCCGTCGGACCGGCGGCCCCGGCCTCCCGTGCCTGGTTCGCGTACGGGCAGTGGCCGCATCCCCCGCCCTGCCGGGGCAAGGCCCTCGCACGGCTGTCGGTGCTGCGGACGTAGAGCGGCGCGTACCTCCGCTGCTCAACCAGAGATCCGCACATCGACCACACCCATGACAAGAGGTGCATTTCACCATGCGCGCATACACGCGTCGCGCCGTGCTCGGAGCCGGGGCCGCCCTCGCCGGAAGCGGCCTGCTCGCCGCTTGCGGGAGCTCCGGCGGGGACGCCCAGAACGCACAAGGCAAGCAGAAGTACGTCTCGCCGCACGGCGAGGAGGTCGCGGCCGCCGAGGCGAAGCGCCCCTCCGGCCCCGTACGGAAGGTGACGCTCACCGCCACCCCGTCCCGGCTCGACCTCGGCGGCGGCCACTCCGTCGCCTCCTGGGCCTACGGTGACCGGCTTCCCGGCCAGGAGATCCGCGCCACCGCGGGCGACACCCTCGCCCTCACCCTCGCCAACCACCTGCCGCAAGCGACCTCCGTGCACTGGCACGGCCTGGCCCTGCGCAACGACATGGACGGCGTCCCCGGCGTCACCCAGCCGGAGATCAAGGCCGGCGCGTCGTTCGCCTACCGTTTCGCGCTCATCCACCCCGGCACGTACTGGCTGCACCCGCACTCCGGGGTGCAGCAGGACCGGGGCCTGTACGCGCCGCTGGTCGTCGAGGACCCGAAAGAGCCGCTGGCGTACGACAAGGAGTGGGTCGTCGTCCTGGACGACTGGGTCGACGGCGTGGACGGCAGCACCCCGGACGCCGTGCTCGCCGAACTCCGCAAAGGCATGGGCGGGATGCACCACGGCGCCGGTACGGACCACGGCGGGCACGACATGCCCGGTATGTCGATGTCCATGGCGAAGCCGTCGAAGGCGTCCTCCCCGTCCCGGATGCTGATGGGCGCCACCAGCCCGTTCCTCGGCGGTGACGCGGGCGATGTCGCCTACCCGCACTACCTCGTCAACGGCCGCGTCCCGAAGGACCCGGAGGTCTTCACGGCGAAGCCCGGCGACCGTATCCGTATCCGGATGGTCAACGCGGGCGGCGACACCGCCTTCCGCGTCGCGCTCGGCGGCCACCGGATGACCGTCACCCACACCGACGGCTTCCCCGTGCGGCACACCGGGACGGACACCCTGCTGCTCGGGATGGGCGAGCGGTACGACGTCCTGGTCACGGCCGGCGACGGCGTCTTCCCGCTCACCGCGCTGGCCGAGGGCAAGAACCGCACGGCCCTCGCCGTCCTGCGCACCGGCGGCGGCGAGAAGCCCCGGGCGGACGTGCGGCCCAAGGAGCTGAAGTCCGCGCCGCTCATGGCCGACCGGCTCACCGCGGACCGCTCCGTCGCCCTCGCGGCCCGCGCCCCCGACCGTACGATCACGCTCAGGCTCACCGGGTCGATGGCGAAGTACGACTGGGCCCTCAACGGCACGCCGTACGACCCGGCGCAGCGCCTTCCCGTCTCCGCGGGCGAACGGGTGCGGCTCGTGTTCACCAATGAGACGACGATGTGGCACCCGATGCATCTCCACGGCCACACGTTCGCCCTGCCGGGCGGCGGGCCGCGCAAGGACACGGCCGTCGTGCTCCCGGGCAAGCGGCTCGCGGTGGACTTCGATGCCGACAACCCGGGCCTGTGGATGCTCCACTGCCACAACGTGTACCACTCGGAGTCCGGGATGATGACGGTGCTCGGCTACCGCCGCTGAGGCGCGCGCCTGAACCGTCCGGTCGGGGGGCGTCACGCCCTCCGGCCGGCACCCGGGAACGGCGGCGACCGGGGCCGGCCGAGCCGCCCGCCGTCAGCCGATCAGGCCCGCGTCCCGGGCGTAGAGCGCGGCCCGCACCCTGTTCCCGACCTCCAACGCGGCCAGAATGCGGCTGACATGGGCCTTCACCGTGCTCTCCCGCATCCCCAACCCGGCGGCGATCTCCGCGTTGGACGCCCCCTCGGCGAGCAGCGCCAGCACCTGCGTCTCCCGGGGCGTCAACCGGTCGAGGCGCGACCGGGCGGCGGAGCCTCCGCGGCCCCCCGTCCGCCGGCAGCGCTCGACGACATGACGGGCGGCGGACGGGTGGAGCATGGCCCGGCCCTCCGCGACGACCTCCACGGCCCGCACGATCTCCGCCGGGTCGGCGTCCTTGAGCAGGAAGCCGACGGCCCCGGCCGCCAGCGCGTCGTACACGTAGTGGTCCACGTCGAAGGTGGTGAGCACCACGACCTTGGGGGGACCGGGCAGGGCGAGCAGTCGCGCCGTCGCCTCGATCCCGTCCATCCGCGGCATCCGCACGTCCATCAGGACGACGTCCGGGCGCCGCTCGGCGGCACACCGTACCGCCTCCGCGCCGTCGGCGGCCTGCGCCACGACGGCAAGGCCCGGGGCGTCCTCCAGGATGTCGGCGAGCGCCAGCCGGACCAGGTGGTCGTCGTCGACGATCATCGTGCGGATCACGCTGCCCCCTCGGCGCGCCGGTCGTGACCCGGCAGCGGAATGCCCGCCGTGACGCCCCAGCCGCCCGAGCCGGTGGGCCCGTACTCCAGACGGCCGTTGAGGGCCGCGACCCGTTCGGCGAGGCCCACCAGGCCGAAGCCGCCCCCGGCCGCCGCGGCCTCGGCGCGCTCACCGGACGAATTGCGGACCTCCACCGTCGTCTCCGGCGGCCCGTAGCGCACATCGAGCCGCACCGGGGCCCCCGCGGCGTGCTTGCGGGCGTTGGTCAGGGCCTCCTGTGCCAGGCGGTGGACGGCGAGACGGTGGCTGGTCGGTACGGCCTCGGCGTCCCCCTCGATCGCCGCCTCGACGCGCTGGCCCGCGGCGCGCGCCTCGTCGACGAGGGCGGACAGCGCTCGCAGGCCCGGCTCCCGGGAGGCGGGCTCCTGGCCGCGCAGCGCCCCCAGGACGTCCCGCAGGTCCCCGAGCGCTTCCGTGGAGGCGGTGCGCAGCAGGCCGACGCGATCGGCCACCGGCTCGGGCAGCCGGTCGGCCTTCCGTTGCAGCGCGCCCGTATGGAGGGCGATGACCGTCAGCCGGTGCGCGAGGACATCGTGCATCTCGGACGCGATCCGGGCACGCTCCTCCAGTCGCGCCTGCCCCATCCGTAACTCACGCTCCACCCTCAGCCGGTCCACCTGATCGGCCAGCGAGGCCACCAGCCTGCGCCGGCTCCCCGCCCACATCCCCAGGGCCAGCGCGAGCAGCAGTATCAGCAACGGGCCGTACGAGCGGGTCGCCCACAGGCTCAGCTGCGGGGGCACGACGGCGTTGCCCCCCATCGACAGGACCACGCACACCGTTCCGAGGACCGTCCTGCCGCACGAGGCGAGATGGAAGAGCACCACGAGCAGCGGCGCGATCGACCCCATCACGACCGCCCCGGCGACCGCACACACCGCGGTCACCACCGGCAACCGGTGTCGCAGCAGCGGCGACAGCCCCAGCAGCAACGCCGCCCCCACCCGGGGATCGAGGAGCGTACCGCCCGCGCCGATGTACGCCTCCTGCACCGTCACGGCCCCGACGACACCGATCAGCAGCGCCTCGGCCCACCACGGCCGCTTCCGCTCCGCCCGCTTCTCCACCCGGCCATCGTAGGAAGGACAACTCCCCGCGCCATCCGACCGTTTGACGATCCGACCCCCTACTTTCGTACGGGGTCACCGTCGCGGGACGGCCGATGGACCGGGCTCCCCGGCTCCCTAGCGTCACGGCCATGACCACGAACCGGCACACCGCCACCCTCACCGGAAGCCCCTTCTTACGCAGGCCCTCCGGCAGCCCGCTCTTCCTCCGCGAGGCCCTGCGCGGCATGCGCGCCACCGGCGCGGTCGCGCCCAGCGGCCGCCGCCTCGCGGACGGCCTCGCCGCACCGCTTCCCGCCGCCGGGGTACGGCACGGCCCGGTGCGCGTCCTGGAGGTCGGGGCGGGCACCGGCACGGTCACCCGCGCACTCGCCGAGCGCCTCGGACCGGGCGACCGGCTGGAGGCCGTCGAACTCAACCCCCGTTTCGTCCGCGTCCTCAACGGCGCACTGCGCTCGGACCCCGTCCTGTCCGCCGCGGCCCGCCACATCCGCATCATCCCCGGCTCCATCACCGAACTGCCGCTGGAGGAGCGCGGCTACGACATGATCGTCTCCTGCCTCCCCTTCACCAACTTCGCGCCCGACCTGGTGCGTTCCCTCCTGGAGCGGTACCTGACCGCCCTCGCCCCCGGAGGCCACCTCACCTACTTCAGCTACCTCGGCACCCTCACGTCCCGCACCCTCACCGCCGGCCACACCGAAGCAACCCGCCACCGCGCGGTCGCCGCCGTCCTCACAGAGTTCTCCGCCCGCTACGGCACCGGCGGCGCCCGCCGCGTCGTCTGGCGCAACCTCCCGCCCGCTCGCATAGCGCACCTGCGCGCGCCGGAACGCTGCTCACTCGGGGGGCGAGGTCAGGCCGCCGCGTGACTGATCCGGACGATCACCTTCGGCGCGGCTTTCGTGGAGCTGTGGACCCCAAGTGGACCCTGATCACGCGAACGGCCCCTCGAAGATCGCTTCGAGGGGCCGTTTTACGCCTCTGACCTGCAACGGAGGTCTGTGGAGCCTAGGGGAGTCGAACCCCTGACATCTGCCATGCAAAGACAGCGCTCTACCAACTGAGCTAAGGCCCCTTCGCGCACCAGGGTACCTGGTGCGCGGGCCCTTTCCCGACCGGGTATCGCCGCACACCGTCGCTCTCCGTAGGATGCTTCGCGAGATTCGCGGCAGCGAAGCGGGACCGGGGAGACAGGGGAGACGCATGGACGCAGCACAGCAGGAAGCCACCGCGCGGGCCCGGGAGCTCCAGCGCAGTTGGTACGGGGAGCCGCTGGGAGCGCTGTTCCGTCGTCTCATCGACGATCTCGGGCTCAACCAGGCCAGGTTGGCGTCCGTGCTGGGGCTCTCGGCGCCGATGTTGTCGCAGCTGATGAGCGGTCAGCGGGCGAAGATAGGCAATCCGGCGGTGGTGCAGCGGGTGCAGGCGCTCCAGGAGCTGGCGGGGCAGGTCGCGGACGGCAGTGTGAGCGCCGCCGAGGCCGCCGACCGCATGGAGCAGATCAAGAAGACCGCCGGAGGGTCGGTGCTGAACAACACCGCGCAGACGACGTCGTCCACGGGGGCGACGACGGTGCGCCGTGTGGTGCGCGAGATCCAATCGCTGCTGCGTTCCGTCGCGGACGCGGGCGACATCATCGACGCGGCCAACTCGCTCGCCCCCGCCCACCCGGAGCTGGCAGAGTTCCTGAGGGTCTACGGGGCCGGACGTACCGGTGACGCGGTCGCCCACTACGAGGCGCACCAGAGCTAGCCGGGACGGCGGCGGAGTCTAAGAGCGGACGGGGCGCCATGGGTGAGGTCTTCGCCGGCCGGTACGAACTGATCGACCCGGTCGGACGCGGCGGAGTGGGCGCCGTCTGGCGCGCCTGGGACCAGCGCCGCCGCCGTTATGTCGCGGCCAAGGTCCTCCAGCAGAGTGACGCCCACACGCTGCTGCGCTTCGTGCGTGAGCAGGCGCTGCGGATCGATCACCCGCATGTGCTGGCGCCGGCGAGCTGGGCGGCCGACGACGACAAGGTGCTGTTCACCATGGACCTGGTGCACGGCGGTTCGCTGGCGCACCTGTCCGGGGACTACGGTCCGCTGGCGCCGCGGTATGTGTGCACCCTGCTGGACCAGCTGCTGTCCGGGCTGACCGCCGTGCACACCGAGGGCGTGGTGCACCGCGACATCAAACCGGCGAACCTCCTGCTGGAGGCGACCGGCACCGGCCGCCCGCATCTGCGGCTCTCCGACTTCGGCATCGCCATGCGCAAGGGGGAGCCCCGGCTCACCGAGGCCAACTATGTGGTGGGCACGCCGGGTTACTTCGCTCCCGAGCAGCTGCTGGGGGCCGAGCCGGACTTCCCCGCCGATCTGTTCGCGGTCGGCCTGGTCGCCCTGCATCTGCTCACGGGCGTCCGGCCGGACGCGGACGCGCTGGTCCAGCGCTTCCAGAACGGCGTGCCGCATGCGCCGGAGGAGGTCCCGGAGCCGCTGTGGCAGGTGCTGGCGACGCTGCTGCACCCGGACCCGGAGCTGCGGTTCCGTACGGCGACGGGGGCGCGCAAGGCGGTGCTCGCGGCAGCCGAGCTGCTGCCGGAGGCGACGCTCGAAGAAGAGATCGTCGAGGTCTTCGACCACATCGGGCCGCTGCCCGCGGGGTACGGGCCGAACGGTCCGCTGCGGCCCGCTGGCGGGGGCGCCGCCCCGCCGCCGTCGATGTCCGACACGGGCAGCTTTGCCCTGGCCCC
>NZ_JCANQV010000225.1:0-9871 GCF_059553635.1 Candidatus Streptomyces philanthi | reverse complement strand
GGCTCCGGGGTTGCTCGGCTCGTGCCAGCAGCGGGTGGCGGCGAAGGGGTAGCGGGGCACCTGGGTCCTGGTACGGGTGTAGTCCCGGTCGAAGCCGGCCCAGTCGATGCCGGCGCCCTGGACGTAGAGCTGTCCGACGGCGTCGAGCAGGGTCTCCCAGTCACCGTGCTTGGGGCGCAGGCTGGGCAGCATCAGCGCGTCGTGGTCGGCGGGGAGGCTGTCGCCGATGAGGCCGAGGAGGACGGGGGCGGGGCTGACCTCCAGGAAGGTGCGGTAGCCCATCTCGTGGAGGGTGGCGACGCTGTCGGCGAAGAGGACCGGCTGCCGGGCGTGGTCGCACCAGTAGTCGGCGTCGGGCGCCTGGTCCCACGGCCACAGGGTGCCGGTGAGGTTGGAGACCAGCGGGATGCGCGGCGGGCTGAAGGTGACCTGTTCGACGGCGGCGCGCAGCGGGCCGAGGACGGGGTCGACGAGCGGCGAGTGCGAGGAGGTGGAGATCCGCAGGATCTTGGTGTCCGTGCCGCGGGCGTCGAACGTCTCGCAGACGGCGGTGACGGCCTCGCGGTCGCCGGAGACGGAGGTGTTGGCGGGCCCGTTGACGGCGGCGATCGAGATCCGCGACGGCTCGTGGCCGGCGAGCACCTCGGCGACCTGGTCGGCGGGGGCGGCGATCGCGGCCATGGCGCCGGACTTGGCGAGCTGCTGGAGCAGCCGCCCGCGCTCGCTGACCAGCAGCAGCCCGTCCTCCAGGGACATCATCCCGGCGAAGCAGGCGGCGGCGTACTCGCCGAGGCTGTGGCCGAGCACCACGGCGGGCTCCACGCCCCACGAGCGCCACAGTTCGGCGAGCGCGTACTCCACGGCGAACAGCGCGGGCTGGGCGTATGTCATCTCGTCGATGACGCGGGACTCGGGGTCGTCCGGGTAGATCGCGGAGAGCAGCGGGGTGGCGAGGTGGGGGCGCAGGATCTCGTCGCAGCGGTCGATGATCCCCCGGAAGGTGGGCTGGGTCTCGTACAGTTCGCGGGCCATGCCGGCGCGCTGCGGGCCCTGGCCGGTGAAGAGGAAGACGACGTCGGAGGCGGTGGGCGCGTCGGGGTCGCCCAGCAGCAGCCCGTCGTCGGGGTCGTCGCCGCGTACGTAGCCGGCGAGGGCGTCCGCGATCTCCTCCTTGCTGCCGCCGGTGGCGGCGAGCCGGTGGGGGAAGTGGGAGCGGCCGGTGTTGGCGGCGAAGCACAGGTCGGCGGTGGTGGTCGCGGTGCCGTCGGTGAGCCGGTCCTGGTAGCGGCGGGCCAGCTTGCGCAGGGCGGCGTCGGTCGTCGCCGACAGGGCGAGCACGGACCGGGGGCGGCTCTCGTCGGCGGCGGGCGCGGGCCGGTCGGGGGCCTGTTCGAGGACGAGGTGGGCGTTGGTGCCGCTGAAGCCGAAGCTGCTGACGCCGGCGAGACGGCGGCCGCCCTCGACGGGCCAGGGCGTCTCCCGGGTGGGGACGGCGAAGGTGGTCCCGTCGAAGCTGATGTGCGGGTTGAGGCTGCCGAAGTGCAGGTTGGGCGGGACGGTGCCGCGGTCGAGGACGAGCGCGGCCTTGATCAGCCCGGCGATGCCGGCCGCGGCCTCCAGGTGGCCGAGGTTGGTCTTCACCGCGCCGAGCAGCAGCGGCGCGCCGTCCGGGCGGCCGTAGACGTCGGCCAGTGCCTCGACCTCGATGGGGTCGCCGAGCTTGGTGCCCGCGCCGTGCGTCTCGACGTAGCCGACCTCGTGCGGTTCCACGCCCGCGGCGCGCAGGGCCCGGCGCAGCACCTCGCGCTGGGCCGCGCCGTTGGGGGCGGTCAGGCCGGAGCTGCGGCCGTCCTGGTTGACGGCGGAGCCGCGGAGGACGGCGAGGACGGTGTCGTTGTCGCGCAGGGCGTCGGAGAGCCGCTTGAGGACGACGATGCCGCAGCCCTCGCTGCGGACGAAGCCGTTGGCGGCGGCGTCGAAGGTCTTGCAGCGGCCGTCGGCGGACAGCATCTCGGGGAACTGGGAGAACGAGATGCCCAGGTGCGGGGAGAGGACGGCGTTGACGCCGCCGCCCAGCGCCAGGTCGCACTCGCCCAGCCGCAGGCTCTGGCACGCCTGGTGGACGGCGACGAGCGAGGAGGAGCAGGCGGTGTCGACGGTGAGGCTGGGGCCCTTGAGGTCGAGGAGGTAGGACAGCCGGCCGGTGGTGATGCTGTGGGCGGTGCCGGTGCTGGCGTGCGGGGCGATGTCGGCCGGGTCCCGGAAGACATGGGTGGCGTAGTCGTTGGTGCACATGCCGAGGAACACACCGGTGTCGGTGCCGGCCAGGTCGTGCGGGGGCTGCCCGGCGTTCTCCAGGGCCTCCCAGGCCACTTCGAGGAACAGCCGCTGCTGCGGGTCCATGGCCACGGCCTCACGGCGGGAGATGCCGAAGAAGTCGTGGTCGAAGCGGTCGATGCGGTCGAGGAACCCGCCCCAGCGGGTGTGCAGCTTGCCGGGGGTGCGCGGCTCGGGGTCGTAGAAGGCGTCCGCGTCCCAGCGGTCGGCGGGCACCTCGGTGATGGCGTCGGTGCCGCCGCTCAGGAGCCGCCAGTACGAGTCGGGGCCGGTGACCCCGCCCGGGAAGCGGCAGCCGACGCCCACGATCGCGATGGGCTCGCTCTTGGCCCTCCGGTGCTCGTCGAGTTCGCGCTGCATCCGGTCCATGGTCAAAAGCGCGCGTTTGAGGGCCGCGCCCGACGTCTGCTTGTCTTCCTGGGTGCTCATGCTTGGCGTCCTTCGTCGAACTGGTCGGCCTTGGCGAGGAGGAGGGCTTCGATTTCGCTGTCGGACAGGTCCCCGAGCCGCGACTCCAGGTCGTCGTCCTCGGCGGGGGGTGCCGCGGGCCCTGGCGCGGCGGGCGTGTCCGGGGCCGGCGGCGCGGCCTCCAGGGGGACGCCCATCTGCTCGGCGAGATAGGGGACCATCGCGTCGAGGGTGGGGAAGCGCCAGCTCAGCGTGGCCGGCAGGGTGACGCCGAGGGACCGGGACAGCCGGGTGCGCAGTTCCAGGGAGCGCATGGAGTCGAACCCGAGGCCCGCCAGCGGCGCGGCCGGGTCGACGGTCTGCCCGTCCCCGCCGAGCACCAGTGCCGCCAGTTCCACGCAGTGGCGTGCGAGGACGGCCCTGCGGCGCCGGCCCGGTTCCACCGCCAGCATCTCCTCGCGGAGGGCGGCGGCCTGCCCGGCGTGCGCCGCCCCGCCGGGGGCGAACGGTCCGGGGGCCGTGCCGTCGGGGCCGGGCGGCAGGACGCAGACCTGTCCGGCCGGGGAGCCGAGGAGCCGGTCGAGGACGGCGCCGGCCTCCCGCGCGCCGAGGGGGGTGCCGCCGGTCCACGGGTCCCAGGTGAGGCCGAGGGCGGGGCGGCCCTGGGCCTGGCGGTGCCGGGCCAGCGCGTCGAGGAAGGCCCCGGCGGCGGCGTCCGCGGCGCGTCCCTCGGTGCCGAGGACGGTGGCGGCCGGGGAGTACAGGACGAAGTGGTCCAGTTCCCGGTCGAGGGTGGCCTCGTGGAGGGTGCGGGCGCTCTCGGCCGTGTGCGCGGCGGCCGCGAGGGCGTCACCGTCCGCCGTGTCCTGCGCCTCGGCGGTCTCCGTGACGACGGTGACGCCGGCCAGCGGCGGCAGTTCCTTGTCGATGCGGGCGAGGACGTCGGCCGCCTGTACCGGGTCGGACAGGTCGGCCGTCCATGCCTCGGCGCGGGCCCCGGTGTCCTTGAGGGCGTCCGCCGTGGCCGGTCCCGGGTCGCCGGGGCCGGCGAGCACCAGGTGGCCGGCGCCGCGCTCGGCCAGGTAACGGGCGGTTCCCAGGGCCCGGTCGCCGAAGCCGCCGGCCACCAGGTAGGTGGCCCCGGCCCGGACCGCGCCCGTGCCCGGCGGCACGGCGGCCTCGGTGAGGTCGCCGGGGTAGAGCACGATCTTGCCGGTGTGCCGGGCCTGCGCCATGCGGCCGAAGGCCGCCGCCGCCTCGCCGTACGGGTATCCGGTCACGGGCAGCGCCGTGAAGTCCCCGTCGGCGAAGCCCCGCGCGACGGAGGCGTACAACTCGGTGACGATCGCGGGCTGTTCCCAGAAGGTGCGTTCCATGTCCACGGCGAACAGGGAGCGGTTGTGCTTGAGCAGTCCCAGGCCGACGGGGTTGTCGTCGTAGATGTCGCGCTTGCCGATCTCGACGAACCGCCCGTTGGGGGCCAGCAGTTCCAGGCTCGCCTCCAGGGCGCGGCCGGTCACCGAGTTCAGGACGACGTCCACGCCGTATCCGCCGGTGCGCTCGCGGATCTCGTCGGCGAACGCCAGGGTCCGCGAGTCCATCACATGGGCGACGCCCATCTCCCGCAGCAGCGCCCGCTTCTCCTCGGTGCCCGCCGTCGCGTACACCTCCGCGCCGGCCCGCCGCGCCACCATGAGGGCGGCGAGGCCGACGCCTCCGGTGGCGGCGTGGACGAGGACCTTCTCGCCGCGGCGCAGCCGGGCCAGGTACTCCAGGCCGTGGAGGGCGGTGAGGAAGGCGATGGGGGTGGCGGCGGCCTCCTCGTCGGTGAGGCCCTTGGGGCAGGGCGCCACCAGGTGCGCCTCGGTGGTGGTGTAGCGGGCCATACCGGAGGCGACGACGGCCATGACGGTGTCGCCGACGCTCAGGCCGGTGACGCCCTCCCCGACCGCGCTGACGCGTCCGGCGCACTCGGCGCCGAGGGGGACGGTGCCGGTGGCGCCGGGGTAGGCGCCCATGGCCTTGAGGACGTCGCTGAAGTTGAGTCCGGCGGCGGCCACCTCGATCTCGACCTGGCCGGGGCCGGGCGGGGTGCGGTGCCAGACGCTGGGCGTCAGGCTCGTGAGGATGCCGGGGTTCTCGGCCAGCAGCCGGTGGTTGCCGTCCTCGCCCGCGTCCAGGGGGCGGCGCGGCCAGGCGCCGTCCCCGTCGGTCTCCCGTGCGCCGAGGACGGGTGTGAGGCGGTCGGTCCCGCGCAGGGCGAGCTGTCCTTCCGGCTCGGGGCGCAGCAGTTCGGCGAGGACGTGTTCCGCGTCGCGCGGGTCCGTGGCGGGGGCGAGGTCGAGGAGGGTGGTGGACAGGTCCGGGTGTTCCTGGAGCAGGACCCTGCCCAGGCCCCACAGCGGTGCCTGGTCGAGGCGCGGCGGCGCGTCCTCGTCGGCGGTCCGCTGGGCGCCGCGGGTGACCAGCAGCAGCCGCGCCGCCTTCCTCCCGGCGAGGGCGCGGGCCAGGTGCCGTACGGAGGCGCCGGAGCCGTCGAAGGCGGGCAGGTCCGCGCCCCAGGCGTGCACCGCCCCGGCGCAGGGCCCGGCTCCCCCGGCGTTGACCGCGTCGAGCAGGGCCGTGTGGTCCTCGGCGCTGTACGGGTCCACCTCGTAGTGGTCGTCGGCCAGCTTCCGGTACCCGGTGCCCGGCGTCACCAGGACGCCGGTGCCCCGACGGGCCGTGAGGCGGTCGCGCAGCGCGCCGCCGAGGTCCTGGGGGCCGGCGAACACCAGCCAGCGGCCCGCGTCCTGCCCTTCCGGTGCCGTGGGACGGCCGGGTGCCTGCTCCCAGCGGACGGTGAACAGGGCCTCGCCGGCGGACGGCGCGGCGGGTTCGTCCGGGGTGCCGGACGTGTCGGCCGCGGAGGGCCGCGCCGCGGGGGCGGGCGTCCCGGTGGAGAACGGCGCGACGACGTCGTCGGCGGTCACGGCGGGGGCGAACGGGCGCCGCTGCCACGGGTAGGGCGGCAGGTCGGCGACCGCGCGGCGGGGCGCGGTGGCCGCGTCGTCGGACCGGTCCCCTTCGTAGCGGGTCACGGCGGGTGACTCGCGGTCGTCGGCGAGGGCCCGCAGGGCGGCCAGGGCCTCCTGGCGTGTGGTGGCGGTGACGCGGGCGCGGTCACGGTGGCGGGCGCGTCCGTGGGTGGCGGTGTACGCGAAGGCGGCGTAGCCGTCGTCGGGGAGGCCGGTCAGGTGGGTGTGGAAGCGGTCGGCGAGGGCGCGGAGCGCCTCGGGTCCCTTGGCGGCGAGTTCGAAGCCGCGCACCTCCTCGGGCCCGTCGTGGGCGGTCTGTTCCGGTGCCGGGCCGAGGATGAGGTGGGCGTTGGTGCCGCCCATGCCGAAGGCGCTGACGCCGATGTGGCGGGCGCGGTCGTCCTCCCACGGTTCCAGCGTGGTGGGCAGGGTGACGCGGCTGCCGGTGAGGTCGATGAGGGGGTTGAGGCGTTCGAGGTGCGGCAGCGGGGGCGCTGCCCGGTGGCGCAGGCAGAGCACGGCCTTGAGCAGGGAGGCGACTCCGGCGGCGGTCTCCAGGTGCCCCATGTTGGCCTTGACGGCGCCGACGCGCAGCGGCGCTCCGTCGCCGCGGCCGAGGGCGGCGACGATGGCCTCCATCTCGATGGTGTCGCCGAGGGAGGTGCCGGTGCCGTGGGCCTCGACGTAGCCGATGTCGGCGGGTTCGAGGCCGGCGTCCTTGAGCGCGGTCTCGATGAGGTCGGTCTGCCGCAGGACGTTGGGGGCGGTGAAGCCGGTGGAGCGGCCGTACTGGTTGACCGCCGAGCCGTGCAGCACGGCGTGGATGCGGTCGCCGTCGCGCAGCGCGTCGGGCAGCCGCTTGAGGACGAGGATTCCGCAGCCCTCTCCCCTGGCGAAGCCGTTGGCCCGCGCGTCGAACGCCTTGCAGCGGCCGTCGGGCGACAGGGAGCCGGTGACGTCGAGCAGGGTGGTGGCGCGCGGCGACAGGACGAGGCTGACGCCGCCCGCGAGGGCCACGTCGCACTCCCCGCGGTCGAGGGCCTGGCGGGCCAGGTGGACGGAGACCAGCGACGAGGAGCAGGCGGTGTCGACGGCGATGGCGGGGCCGTCGAGGCCCATGGCGTAGGCGAGGCGGCCGACGGCGAAGCAGTGGCCGTTGCCGGTGGCCCAGTGGGTGTCGGGGTCGCCGGTCTGCCAGTCCCAGTAGTCCTGGCCGGTGATGCCGACGAAGAGGCCGGTGCGGGTGCCGTCGAGGCGGTCGGGCGGCAGCGCGGCGTTCTCCAGCGCCTCCCAGGCGACCTCCAGCAGCAGCCGCTGCTGCGGGTCCATGTGGCGGGTCTCGTCGTCGCCCATGCCGAAGAAGGCGGCGTCGAAGCCCATGACGTCGTCGAGGTATCCGCCGTGCCGGGGCAGCTTGTCGAAGGACGCGGCGAACGGTCCCTTGCGGGCGTCGGGGAGCGGGCGGGTCAGGTCGCGGCCCTCGGCGAGCGCGGTCCAGTACGTGTCGAGGTCGCTGATCCGGCCCGGGAGGCGGAGCCCGGCGCCGACGAGGGCGAGCGGCTGATGGCCGCTGCGCTCGTCGAGCTGGGCGCGCAGCTTCTGGATCGTCTCCAGGGCCCGGGTCAGGGGCGTGGGGCGCGCGGTGGCGTCGTTGGCTGGCATCGTCGTTCAGTCCTTGTCGTCCGCCGGGTCGCCGAACAGCTGCTGGGCGAGGACCCCGGCGAGCGCCTGGGCGCTGCCGTACGTCCACAGCAGGGTCGGGGAGAGCGAGAGGCCGGTGACGGCTTCGAGCCGGTTGCGCATCTCCAGGCTGAGCAGGGAGTCGAAGCCCAGCGCCTTGAAGGGGGTGTCGCGGTCGATGGCCTTCGGGTCGAGGCGCAGGACGCGGCCCGCGAGTTCCTGGACCTTGGCCTCCAGCATGGCCTGCCGGTGGTCGGCCGGGGCCTCGCGGAGTTCGGTGAGGAAGGCACCGCCGGTCCTGCCGGAGGCGCTGCCGTCCCGCACGGCCTGCCACAGGGTGCTCCAGCTCTCCATCGACGTGGTCTCGGGGTTGCCGTCGAACCACTGGCGCAGGCGGAGCGGTACGTAGGAGACGACCTGTTCGCCGCCGCCGAGGAAGTGCTCCAGAGCGCGCCATGCCTCGTCGGTGCCGAAGCCGGCCATGCCGCGCTCCTCCAGGCGCGCGCCGCGGTTGCCCTCCTGGGCGGCGAGGCCGACGTCGTCGACCACGCCCCACTGGACGCTCAGGCCGGGCAGTCCGCGCCGGCGCCGGGCCTGGGCGAAGGCGTCCATGAAGGCGTTGGCGGCGGCGTAGGCGGCCTGGCCCTGGTTGCCGATCAGGGCGGCGGCGGAGGAGAACATCACGAAGAAGTCCAGCGGGTCGCCTTCGGTGACGGCGTCGAGGTGGCGTGCCCCGTCGACCTTCGGTGCCAGGACGCGTGTCACCTGGGCGGGCGTCAGGTTCTGGACGGTGGCGTCGTCGAGGAGTCCGGCGGCGTGCACCACGCCGCGCAGCGGGGGCAGCTTGGACCGCACCCGGCGGATGTCGTCGGCGTCGGAGACGTCCGCCTGGAAGGTCTCCACCGTCACGCCCGCGGCCCGCAGCGCGGCGAGGCGTTCCTCGGCCTCGGCGCCGGGCGCGGAGCGGCCGACGAGGGCGAGGGCTCCGGCGCCGCGGCCGGCCATGAACTCGGCGAGGGAGAGGCCGAGGGCGCCGAGGCCGCCGGTGATCAGGTAGGTGCCGTCGGCGCGGAAGCGGCCGTCGTGCAGCGGCTGCGGCGCCACGGCGGTGACGGTGGCGGGGTCGGTGAGGACGTACTTGCCGATGTGCCGTCCCTGCGCCATCTCGCGCATCGCCCGGGGCGCGTCGGCGAAGGTGAACCGCAGCAGCGGCAGCGGCTCCAGTTCCCCGGACGCGACCCGCTCCCAGACCTCGGCGAACAGCTTGGCGAAGAGGGCGGGGCGGCGGGTGATGACCCCGGCGAGGTCGACGGCGGTGAGGCTGATGCTCTTCTTGAACGCCCGCAGGCTGATGGAGCGTTCGCCGAAGATGTCCTTCTTGCCGGCCTCGATGAAGCGGCCGCCCTCGGCGAGGACGTCGAGGCCCTTGGTGATGGCGGCGCCGGTGAGGGAGTTGAGGACGACGTCGACGCCGCGGCCGCCGGTCACCTCCTGGACCCGGTCGGCCCAGGCGAGGTCGCGGGAGTCGAAGACGTGCTCGACGCCCAGATCCCTCAGATACCGGCGCTTGTCCTCGCTGCCGGCGGTCGCGATGACCTCGGCGCCGAGGAGGCGGGCCACCTGGAGGGCGGAGAGGCCGAGGCCGCCGGCCGCCGAGTGGACCAGGACCGTCTCGCCGGGCTCGACGCGGGCGAGGTGGTGCAGCCCGTACCAGGCGGTGGCCATGACGGCGGGCAGGGCGGCGGCGGTGGCTTCGTCCATGCCGTCGGGGACGCGGTGCACATGGTCGGCGGGGACCGTCTGGTGCGAGGCGAGCGAGCCGAAGGCACAGGTGACGACGCGGTCGCCGACGGCGATGCCGGTGACGCCCGGTCCGGTGCGGGTCACGGTGCCCGCGCTGCCCAGGCCGAGCAGATCGGCGCCCGCGCTCTCGTCGGGGTAGGTGCCCATGGCCTTCATCACGTCGATGAAGTTGAGGGTGGACGCGCCGACCTCGACCTCCAGTTCGCCGGGGCCGGGTTCGCGGCGGGCCAGCGGCCGGTACTCCAGGCCGTCCCAGAAGCCGGGCCGGTCGGGGACGAGGCGGAACGGCTGCTCGGCGGTGTGCCAGGCGAGGCCCGTGGTGCCGTCCGTGACGTCGTCGGCGTGGGTGAGCCGGCCGACCAGCCGCCGTTCGCCGCGCAGCGCCACCTGGTCGGTGCCGTCGCCGGTGAGCAGTTCGGTGGCGCAGGCCGCCGCGCGCTCCGCGTCGCGGGAGGCCAGGTCGATCAGTACGGGCTTCAGTTCGGCGTGTTCGCGGCGCAGGACGCGGCCGAAGCCCCAGTAGAGGGCGCCCTCGGGGACGCAGGTGTCGTCGGCGGCGACGGGCTGCGCGTCGGTCGTCACGATGCCCAGGCGCGGGGGCCGCGGGTGGGCGGCGCAGGCCCGGG
>NZ_JCANQV010000224.1:0-9886 GCF_059553635.1 Candidatus Streptomyces philanthi | reverse complement strand
CCGCCCGCCGCCTGATGGGCAAGGGCCGCAAGCTCGGCCGCAGGCTGCACGGGCACGCGCATCGGATGCGGAAGCGGTGGCACGGCCACCGAAGCCACCTTCGACGGAGGTACGGCCACCACTCCCGCCGTGGAAAGCAACCACGGAAGCCGGGCAGGAAACAACGCCCCGCCGAGACACCACAAGCTCCCGCTTTGCCGAGGGTGCGCTTCCGGATGGACAACGGCGAAATCCACACACTGCTCTTCAACGGGCGCACAAGGAACTCCCATCTCGTCGTGCACAGCGATCCAGCACTGATGGGCAAGTTTTTCAGCGACTGGCAGAGAGACATACAGAAAATGCAGGACGGCCCGGAGAAGCAGACACAGGAGCGGGTACTCGGCAGCGCGCAGCGACTTTATCCAGCGGTGGAAAGAACCCAGGACCGCATGTCGCCACGCCTGTCGACAAACCCCTCCGGAAAACGGCGGATACCCACCACCGTCCAGCCCCAGGAGTACGACGTCCTGCGCGGCATGATGGAGAGGCTCGCCACGTATCTGGCCAAGCGCAAAGGCACCGCGACTGACCTACCGCCGACCGTCTTCCCGCCTTTCGTGGACGGCGTCCGCGCTCCGGCGCTCACCAAGGCCCACTACCTTCAGAAGAAGACTCCCAAGGGCGAGGACGCCAAATACGCGTTCCCGGGCAATCCCGTTGGGTGGACCAAGGCGATGCACAGCTGGCCCGACATCATCGTGCGCATGCATCTTCTCACCGAGCGCCTGGGAGGGCTCGCCTCGGGCTCCAACCTGGTACCGGCTCCACAGCGCGTGAACAGCCGGTTCGCGACGAACGTGGAATTGGAAGCGAATGATGCCGCCAGAGCATCGGACACCTCGATGATCTGGTACACCGTCAAGGTCGCCTATCATCCTGCGCCGCATCAGGACTTCCCCTCACACATCACCACCAGCTGGAACACCTACGGTCGCGACGGCGACAAGTGGTACGAGAAGCCGTTCGACCCGAGGAAGAGCTACGGCGAGCCCGTTCCTCTGCCGCGCAGGCCCGGCGGGAACCACCCGATCCGGGTGAACGACCCGCACGAGTCCACGATGCTCATCAGGCGGGCCTTCGGGAAGTACTTCCCGAACGGAAAAGCGCCTGCTCGATACGGGAAGGCCATCAAGAAACTCGCACGCCAGACCCCCTTCCTGGGGGAGAGTGACCTCATCAGCAGGCTCGCAGTGTACGAAAAAAAGAGCCGACGGCCCGACATGTCCATCCATCAGAAGGTGGAACAGGCGATCAAAGACCGCAGGGCGTTCATTGAATACACGTAACCGTAACGGCGACCGACGAATGAGCAAGGTGTCCCGATGAAACAGCTCACGGAATGCGAAGCCCGCCTGCGCGCCACACTGAAGGAGCTGAAGAACAGCCCGCCGGTCCATCTGTATTTCAGCGAACCGGGCCGTCCGACGGCTGAGTACAGTGACGTCGAGACCGTCTTCTCCCTCATTCCGATCCTGCACGGCGTGACGCTGGACCCGTCTCTGAAACGTTGCTACATGCGTTTCAACAGGGTCTCCTGCCATTGGCGCCTCGAACAGGGCGACGTCCAACTGGTGGGTGAATTCAGTTTCAGCAACCTCCTTCCTGCCCTGGGCTCCCTTCCCCCCGAACAGGATTGGGCTTCCTCGGACTTCGAGAAGGAGCTGTACTCCCAACTTCGCGTGATCGATGAACACCCCGGCAGCGGCACCGGAACCTTCGCGGCCCTGCGCCTGATGCCGGACACCCCCGCGCCGGAAATCTGGTACCACGACTTCCGGCGCGGGGCGTTCAAGCTGGACCTCGACTACTGCGGATACCTGGCGGCACTCCACATCACCAAAGGGGCCGGCGGTTGGCACTACCTGTTCGCCGACGTTTCGCTGAGTTCCGACGACTTCAGCAGCATCACGGCCGAGCTGTCGGCCATGCTGAACATTTTCCCGGAACTCTTCCCGCAGCACGACTACCGGCCGCTTCGTACCCGGCTGGAGGCCCGCCTGTGACCACCTACGCCGACATCCCCAAACCCCTCCGCTCCGGCCTCGTCGTCGTCGATCCCGAGCTCGGGACGCCGCGTCGGATCATCGTGTTGCAGTTCAATCCCGACACCTTGGAGCGGCAGGTGGCGCCGCAGGCGGCGGGGGGCGAGCAGGACAGTGGTGGGGGTGGGAGCGGAGGGGACCGGAACGAGGCGTTGCGGTTGAAGGGGCCGGCGCAGGAGACGTGGAAGTTCACGGCGGAGATCGATGCGACGGACCAGCTCGATGTGGCGGCGCCGGACGGGATACACCCGGAACTGGCGGTGCTGGAGATGCTGGTGCAGCCGACCGTGGCGCAGATCCTGGCGGCGTCGAAGCTCTCGCAGAAGGGGACCATCGAGATCAGTCCGATCGAGACGCCGCTGACGCTGTTCACCTGGGGCAGCAAGCGGGTGATGCCGGTACGGCTCACGGAATTGTCCGTCAACGAGTCCGCTTTCGATGTGCGGCTCAATCCGATACGGGCGTCGCTCAGCATCGGGATGAAGGTGCTGACGGTGAGCGATCTGCCGGCGGGGCACCGTGGTGCGCAGCTGTATCTGGCGCATCTCGCGCAGAAGGAGCAGTTGGCGCGGAAGGCGCGGGGCGGGACGGCGGCGCAATTGGGGTGGGGCAGGGGGATCTGAGGCGTGATCGAACCGTATGAGAGCGCGTTGGACGATGTTCCGGGCGCGCATCCGTATCCGCGCGGCAGCCGGTACAGCGGTATCGGGATCGGGGTGCACCGGATGCCCGACGGGACCGAAGTGCGGTATGCCGAGCGCAGGTTGCTGCCCGCCCTGGCGGACGGGGACGAGAACACCGTGGTGCACACGGTCGGCAGTGGGGAGCGGCCGGATCATCTGGGGCAGCGGTATTTCGGTGACCCGGGGCAGTGGTGGCGTATCGCGGACGCCAATCCGGTGCTCGATCCCCGGGAGTTGACGGCCGAGCCCGGAAAGGAGGTCGCCGTTCCGCTGCCGGGGGCATTCCCGGGCGAGCCGGGTGGATTCGGTGGTGGTCCGGGGGTGGGAAACGGTGGATGACGAGCCGCTGGGGAACGGGCCCGTTCATGTGTCGCTGTACATGGGCCCCAAGTCGGCGCGGTGGGTTCCGCGGGAGGTGACCGAGGCGCTGCTGTCCGCGCAGATCACGAGTACGGCCGGTGAACGCAGTGGCTTTCAGCTGGCGTTCGATCTGACGAAGAAGGGCGCACTGGTAGAGAGGCTGCTGCCCGAGGGGTTCTTCGACCCGAGGACGCGGGTGATCGTCACGGTGGCTTTGAAGGGCACTCCGGTGGTGCTGCTGGACGGGGTGATCGTGCGGCAGGAGGTCGGGGCCAGCAATGTGCCGGGGCAGAGCACGCTGACGGTGACCGGTGAGGATCTGACGCTGCTGATGGATCTGGAGGAGCGGACGGACCGTTATCCGAATCTGGCGCCCTCGCAGCGGGTGGAGCGGATTCTGGGGAAGTACGCGGATTACGGGATCGACGCCCGGATCATCCGTGAGCAGATTCCGCAGCCGCCGCGCGAACAGGTGCGGGTGGATTATCAGGCCGGGACCGATCTCCAGTACGTGAACGAGCTGGCGCAGGCGAACGGTTACACCTTCTACCTCGATCCCGGTCCCGTTCCGGGCCGTTCCACGGCGTTCTGGGGTCCCGAGCAGCGGCTCGGCCGGCGGCAGCACGCCCTGAACGTCAATATGGACGCCGATTCCACCGTGGACCAGCTGACGTTCGCGTACGACGGGACGGCGCGGGAGGAGCCGCAGGCCCGGGTGCAGGACCCGGTGACGCGGCAGGCGCCGCTGCTGGCCCAGCCGGACATCAGCCCGCTGCGTCCGCCGCTGGGGCTGCGTGCCTCGCCCGCGCTCAAGCGCAGGACGTTGAGCGGCACGGCGAAGATGGACGAGCAGCTGGCGCGGGCCCAGGCGCTGGGGCACGCCGTCACCAGCGCGGATGTCGTCTCGGGTTCGGGTTCGCTGGACGTCACCCGGCACGGGTACGTACTGCGGCCCAGGGAACTGGTCGGGGTGCGGGGCGCCGGGATCACCTATGACGGCGATTACTACGTCAAGACCGTGACGCACAATCTGCGGCCCGGCTCGTACCTCCAGAATTTCACGCTGTCCAGGGAGGGACTGATCGCGCGCGGCGGCACGGTCCGGCCCTAGGCCGTATCGCGTCGTCGGCACGCGGGTTCCGTTGAGGAGAGAAACCGCGCATGGCTGCTGCATCGAACAACCGCTTTCTCGGCAAGTTCCGTGGCCGGGTGGCGGCGAACGACGACCCGAAGGGAATCGGGCGGCTCAGGGTCCAGTGTCCCGATGTGCTGGGGGACGAGGTTTCCACGTGGGCGCTGCCGTGTTTCCCGTTCACCGGGGAACGGGCCGGGCAGGTGGTGGTGCCGTCCGTCGGGGCCGGTGTGTGGGTGGAGTTCGAGCAGGGCGATCCCAGTTTCCCGGTGTGGACGGGGTGTTGGTACGGGCGGCGGGAGGAATTGCCGGAGGACGCGCGGAAGGACCCGGCGACCGCGCATCCGGTGGTGATCCAGACGCCGGGAAAACACAAGATCGTGCTGTCGGACGTTCCCGCCGAGGGAATTCTGCTCCAGGCGCCGGGTGGCGCGTATGTACGGATCGATGCGACCGGCGTCCACCTCAGCAATGGAAACGGCGTATCGATTTCTTTGGCGGGCGATCAGGTCGATGTCAACAAGGGCCGGTTGACCGTGCCGAGGAAGCGGTGACCGGGCGGGGAGGAGGGGACGTGATGACCGGGAACCTCGTGCACGGCGGCACGGCGATCGGCTGTCCGCACGGCGGGCGCGTGACGCGTGCCGCGGCCGGAGGGACGGGCGGGGTACGGAGCGGTGGCGCGCCGGTGGCGACCGCGGCGGACCGCTTCACGGTGAGCGGGTGCGCGCATGTCGTCGAGGGCAGGCCGCAGCCGTGCGTCAGCGTGCGCTGGACGGCGGACGGGCGGCAGGACGCGGTGCGGGTCGACGGGGTGCCGGTGCTGCTCGACACGGGCGCGGGGATGTGTTTCAGCGCCTCCCTGGTGCCGCAGGGCCCGCCGGTGGTGGCGCCCGTGGGCCGGGACGGGGAGGTGTGCGTCCGGTGAGGCGGGTACGGACGGACCTCGCGTTCCCGTACCGCGTGGACCGGCGGGGCCGTACGGCCCACGCACGTGGTGCCGCGCATGTACGGGACCTGATCGAGCAGTTGCTGTTCACCGGTCCCGGGGAGCGGGTGATGCGGCCGGACTTCGGGTGCGGGCTGCTGGACCTGGTGTTCACGCCGAACAGTCCGGAGCTGGCGTCGGCCGTGGAGCTGTCGGTGCAGGCCGCGTTGCAGCGGGAGCTGGGCGATCTGATCGAGGTGGAGTCGCTGGACGTGGTGAGCGAGGACGGCGTGGTGCGGGTGTCGCTGCGCCATGTCGTACGCGCCACCGGTGACCGCCGTGACGAGGTGTTCGAGGGACGGGGGGCGCGGTGACGGGCGGTACGCGGGATGCGGAGGTGAGCCGGCGGGCGCGCGTCCGGGAGGCGCGGCGCAACGGCGTCGACGCGGTGGAGGTGGACGACGACGGGATCACCCTGACCGTCACCTTCCTCGGCAAGGCGCCGCACGGGCTGTGTCCGGAGAACATCCGGATCGACGGCGGCCGGCGGATCACCGGGATCGAGGCGCTGGAGACCGTCGTCGAGCGGGAGGACGACCCGGAGCTCGACGACCGGCTGCTGGTGACGCTGGACCGGACCGGGGACTTCTCCCCCTACCGGCTCTCGGTGGTCGAGACCGGCCCGTACGGCCGGCCGGGCACGGAGCCGTACCCCGGTTTCGACCAGCGGTATTTCTCCGCGGAGTTCCTGTTCCGGCCCGGCTGCCCGGCCCCGTTCGACTGCGCGGGCGAGGACGACGGCGGGGTGCCGCGGTCGGCCGGCCCGGCGCCGGTGATGGACTACACGGCGCGGGACTACACCACCTTGCGGCAGGTCGTGCTCGACCGGCTGCGGCTGACGACGCCGGACTGGGTCGAGCGCGGCGCCGCCGACCTCGGGACGACGGTCGCCGAGCTGCTCGCGTACACCGCCGACCGGATCAGCTACCAGCAGGACGCGGTGGCGACCGAGGCGTATCTGGACACCGCGCGGCGGCGGGTCTCGGTACGGCGGCACGTGCGGCTGATCGACTATCCGATGCACGACGGCTGCAACGCGCGGGCGTTCGTCACCGTGGAGGTGACCGAGCCGCTGACGCTGCCGCCGGGGACGTACCGCTTCGCGGCCGTCGACCTCCGCACGTACGGGCCGCGGGACCGGCCGGAGGCGGGCACGGTGATCGACGACCGGGACCTGGAGGTGCTGGGCGAACGCGGCTCGCTGGAGGTGTTCGAGCCGCTGGCGCACGACGCGCCGCTGCGGCTGCTCCCCCGCCACAACACCGTCCGGCTGTGGACGTGGGGCGGGGAGGTGTGCGTCCTGCCGAAGGGGGCCACCTCGGCGACGCTGGTGGACGAGTGGGCCGACGAGGGGTGCGAGCGGCGGGAGCTGGCGCTGGAGCCCGGGGATCTGCTGCTGTTCGAGGAGGTCAAGGGGCCGCGTACGGGGACGCCGGGGGACCAGGGCCCGGCGCACCGCCAGGTGGTGCGGCTGACGTCCGTCACCCCGGGCGTCGACCGGCTGCTGGAGCAGCCCGTGCTGGAGGTCGCCTGGGCCGCCCAGGACGCGCTGGCGTTCCCGCTGCGGCTGACCGCCCGCGGCGGCCGGGGCTGCGCCGTCGTCGAGGACGTGAGCGTGGCGCGCGGGAACGTGGTGCTGGTGGACCACGGCCGGTCGTCGGACGGCGGCGAGGGCCAGGTGCCCGAGACCGTCACCGTCCCGCCCGTGCCCGCCGTCCTGCCCTCCTGCGGCCCGCCGGCGTTCGGCTGCCCGGACGGCGGGCACGGCGGCAACGACGTGGCGCGGCTGATCGGCGCACTGGCGGACCGTGCGGAGGACGGGCGGGAGCTGTCGGCGGACGAGGTCCGGCGGCTGTTCACCGCCGTCGGCGAGGAGGCGGCCGAGCGGGCCGGGATCGGTCTGGAGCCGGCCGGGGCCCGGGGTGAGCGGGTGCGGCCAGGGACGGCGTACGCGCAGGCCGCGGCGTTGCGGACGCTGCTGGCGCAGTCGGTGTACCCGGGGCTCGTGCCGCGGTTCCGGCCGGTGCTGGGCCGCTCCCCCATCGTCCAGGCGGTGCCGTTCCCCGACCCGCGACAGGTGGCGGCCGGGCAGGCGCAGCGGCTGGCGGCGGCCCCGGGGCGGGTACGGGAGTGGCTGGTGGAGCTGTGGCGCGCGGCCCGGGACGGGGACGGGCCGGACGACACGGAGTTCGCCGGGCTGGCCGTGCTGTTCGGGCCGAGGGTGTTGGAGGAGCTGGAGCTGGAGCGGCATCCGGTGCGGGCGTTACGGGAGTTGCTGCACCGCAGTCCGCGGCTGCTGGCGTCCAAGCGACGGCGGCTGGCGGTGCTCACGGCCCGCGCCCGTGCGGGCACGGTGCTGGACGGCCGTATCGCGTGGGAGATCGCGCACACCTGGGGGCCCGCGTACGCGCAGGGCCTCGACCCGGAGGACCCGGTGCTGCACGGCCCGGCCGCCGCCGTCCGCCAGGACCCGCGCGAGGCCCTGCCGGCCGTACGCCTCACGGAGACGGACCGGGACGGCGGGCCGCGCGCCCCCTGGCTGCCGCGCCGCGATCTGCTGGGCAGCGGGCCGCGCGACCGGCATCTGGTCGGCGAGTTGGAGGACGACGGGCGGCTGGCGCTGCGGTTCGGCGACGGGCGGTACGGGGCCCGGCCCGCGCCCGGCGGCCGGCTCACCGTCCACTACCGGACCGGCGGCGGCAGCGCCGGGAACGTCGGCGCCGAGGCCATCAACCACCTCGTCCTGCGGCGCTCCCCCGAAGAGTCGGAGAGCGCGGCGCCGCCGCCGGTGGCGGGGGTGCGCAATCCGCTGCCCGCGGTGGGCGGTACGGAGCCGGAGCCGGTGGAGCAGGTGCGGCAACTGGCCCCGCTCGCCCCGCGGCGCACCCTGCTGCGGGCCGTCACCGCTCAGGACTACGCGGCGCTGGCGTCCGGGCTGCCGGGCGTCCAGCGGGCGGCGGCGGAGATCCGGTGGACCGGCAGTGTGCGGGAGGCGCAGGTCGCGGTGGACGCGTACGGGACGGGGGAGCCGTCCGAGGAGCTGCTGGACACGGTGCGCTGCGCGTTGGAGGGCTACCGCAGGATCGGGCACGACCTGGTGGTGCGGCCCGCTTCGGCGGTGCCGCTGGACATCGTGGTCGGGGTGTGCGCCACGCCCGGCCATCAGCACGGGCAGATCCTGGCGGAGCTGTACCGGGTGCTGGGCGCCCGCGCGCTGCCCGGCGGGCGGCGGGGCATGTTCCATCCGGACGCGGTGACGTTCGGGGAGCCGGTGCGGGTGAGCCGGCTGGTGGCGGTGGCCGCGGCGGTGCCGGGGGTGCGGAGTGTGGTGGTGACCCGGCTGCGCCGGTTGTTCCACGAGGACCAAGGGGAACTGGAGGCGGGTGTGCTGCGGCTGGGACCGCTGGAGATCGCCCGGTGCGACAACGACCCGGACCGGCCCGAGAACGGCCGGCTGGTCATCGAACTCGGGGGTGGGCGATGACGGACCGTACGACGGCGGACGGCTGCGGATGCGGCTGTGACGGGGACGGCGGCGGCCACGACGAACGCCGTGCCGAACCCCTGCCGTACAACCCGCCCGGCCTCGACGCCCTCCACTACCGCGTCGGCGACCACGGCTCCTTCCTCGCCGCGATGCTCGACCGGCTCGCCTCGCCCGCGTACCCGGCGCTGCGCGGCCTGACCGTACGCACCCCCGACGACCCGTCCATCGGGCTGCTGGACGCCTGGGCCGTCCTCGGTGACATGCTGACGTTCCACAGTGAGCGGATCGCGGACGAGGGGTATCTGCGGACCGCGCACGAGCAGCGTTCCCTGGTGCTGCTGGGGCGGCTGGTGGGGCACCGGCCGCGCCCCGGGCTCGCCGCCGGCACCCACCTCGCGTACACCCTCGACCGCGACCCGCGCGCCGGGGATCTGCCGGTGGTGATCGGGCGCGGCGCGCGCAGCCACAGCGTCCCCGCGGGCCCGGACGAGGAGCCGCGGACCTTCGAGACCGACGAGGACCTGACGGCCCGCCCGTCCTGGAACGAGCTGGCGGTACGGCGCCACCGGCCCGCGCTGCTCACCGAGGCCGGTCTCGTGGCGCGCCCGGAGCTGCTGGTCGAGGGGACGGACACGGGGCTGGTGCCGGGCGACCGGCTGCTGTGCGACTTCGGGGCGCGGCAGCTGCTGCTCCCCGTGGTGTCGGTACGGCCCGACCTCGACGAGGGGGTGACGGCGCTCGGGACCCAGGGCGCGGCGCCCGCTTCGCTGCCGGAGCTGATCGCCGAGCTGCGGAGGTGGATCACGGAGCCGGAGCCGCCCACCGACCCGGACGCCCCGTCCTCCCCGCCGCCCTCACCGCAGGCCCCGCACCCGCGTCCCGTCAGCCGGTTCGTCGCCGACTTCGACGCGCAGGTGCTGGCGCCGCTGCGCGCGGACCTGGACTCTCTCGCCACGCCGGACGCGTTCGTCGCGCGGCTGGCCGGCCCGCACGAGCGTCTGGCGGAGGCGCAGGCGGTGGCGGCCGCGTACCCGGAGGTCGTCGCCTGGTTCGAGGAGTTGCAGGCCGTCGTCGGGGAACTGGCCGAGCGTGCGGCCCGGTTGACGGGCGAGGTGCCGGACGGGCCGGCCACCGGGGCGCCTCCGCTGCCGG
>NZ_JCANQV010000223.1:0-9928 GCF_059553635.1 Candidatus Streptomyces philanthi | reverse complement strand
CGAGAAGCTCGCCCTGGCGCACGTCGGCGCCACCGGGGACCTCCCCGAGCGCCACAACCGGCTCACCGGCCGCATCAAGGACGCCAGCTTCATCGGCGTCTCCACCCAGTACACCGTCGAGGTACCCGGCGTCGGCGCGGTCTCCGTCTACGAGCAGAACGTCGAACGCGACGCGCGGCTCGTCGCCGGGGCCGAGGTCGTCGCCCACTGGAACCCCGAGCACACCTTCGGACTCGACGCGTCCCAGGACATCGACGCGGGCGCGGACCCCGACGAGGAGGCCGCGTGACCGCCACCGAGGCCCCCGCGCCCCCCTCCGCCACACAGCCACCACCGCCGCCGCGCAAGGCACCCGCCCGCAGGCGCCTGGTCCCCTACTGGCTGCTGCTGCCCGGCATCCTGTGGCTGCTGGTCTTCTTCGCCGCCCCGCTGGTCTACCAGGCGTCGACCTCGGTACAGACCGGCTCCCTCGAAGAGGGCTTCTCCGTCACCTGGCACTTCGCCACCTACGCCGACGCCTTCGCCTCCTACTGGCCGCAGTTCGTCCGCTCGGTGCTCTACGCCGCGACCGCGACCGTGCTGTGCCTGCTGCTGGGCTACCCGCTGGCCTACCTCATCGCCTTCAAGGCCGGACGCTGGCGCAACCTCGTGATGATCCTGGTCATCGCCCCGTTCTTCACCAGCTTCCTCATCCGCACCCTGGCCTGGAAGACGATCCTCGCCGACGGCGGTCCGGTCGTCGGCGTCCTCGACGCGCTGCACGTCCTGGACGTCACCAGCTGGCTCGGCCTCACCGACGGGCACCGGGTCCTCGCCACCCCGCTCGCCGTGGTCTGCGGACTGACCTACAACTTCCTGCCGTTCATGGTCCTGCCGCTGTACACCTCGCTGGAACGCATCGACCCCCGGCTGCACGAGGCCGCCGGCGACCTCTACGCCCGGCCCGTCACCACCTTCCGCAAGGTGACCTTCCCGCTGTCCCTGCCCGGCGTCGTCGCCGGCACCCTGCTCACCTTCATCCCGGCCACCGGTGACTACATCAACGCCGAGCTGCTGGGCTCCACCGACCAGAAGATGATCGGGAACGTCATCCAGTCGCAGTTCCTGCGGGTCCTGGACTACCCGACCGCCGCCGCGCTCTCGTTCCTCCTGATGGCGGCGATCCTCGCGATGGTCACCGTCTACATCCGCCGGTCCGGGACGGAGGAACTGGTCTGATGGCCGACACCGCACGCATCCCGCACCGGGCCCTGGCCTGGGTGCGCCGCCACCTCGTCACGATCGCGGGCCTGGCGACCCTCTCCTATCTCGTCCTGCCCAACGTCATCGTCCTCGTCTTCTCCTTCAACAAGCCCAACGGCCGCTTCAACTACCGCTGGCAGCGCTTCTCCACCGACGCCTGGGCGGACCCCTGCGGCGTCGCCGACCTGTGCGGCTCGCTCGGGCTGAGCCTGCGGATCGCGCTGTGGGCGACCGCCGGCGCGACCGTCCTCGGCACCATGATCGCGTTCGCGCTGGCCCGCTACCGCTTCCGCGCCCGCTCGGCCGTCAACACCCTGATCTTCCTGCCGATGGCCATGCCCGAGGTCGTCATGGCCGCCTCACTGGCCACCCTCTTCCTCAACATGGGCATCCCGTTCGGCTTCTGGACGATCCTCATCGCGCACATCATGTTCTGCCTGAGCTTCGTCGTCACCGCCGTCAAGGCCCGCGTGATGAGCATGGACCCCCGGCTCGAACAGGCCGCGCAGGACCTCTACGCCACCCCGGCGCAGACCTTCCTGCGCATCACCCTGCCGATCGCCGCCCCCGGCATCGCGGCCGGCGCCCTGCTCTCCTTCGCGCTGTCCTTCGACGACTTCATCATCACGAACTTCAACGCCGGCTCCACCGTGACCTTTCCCATGTTCGTCTGGGGATCGGCGCAGCGGGGCACACCCGTTCAGATCAATGTCATCGGAACGGCGATGTTCCTCATCGCCGTGTTGTGCGTAGTCGCCGGACAATTCGCCGGCAAACGCCGCAAGAGGAGCTGAGAACCATGGCACGAGCTGCCATGAACCCGACCCCCGTCCACGCACTCGCGGACGCCGCCCCCGTCCCCTTCTGGCTCGACGACCCCGGCCGCCCCGCCGCCCTGCCCGCCCTCGTCGGCGACGAGCGCTGCGACCTGCTGGTCGTCGGCGGAGGCTATTCGGGACTGTGGACCGCGCTGATCGCCAAGGAACGGGACCCGCACCGCGACGTCGTCCTCGTCGAGGGCGCCGAGACCGGCTGGGCCGCCTCCGGCCGCAACGGCGGCTTCTGCGCCGCCTCCCTCACCCACGGCCTCGGCAACGGCCTCGCCCGCTGGCCGCACGAGATCGCGACCCTCGAAACGCTCGGCATGCGCAACCTCGACGCCATCGAGGACACCGTCGGCCGCTACGGCATCGACTGCTCCTTCGAACGCACCGGCGAGATCGACATCGCCACCCAGGCGCACCAGGTCGCCGAACTGAAGGAGGCCGCCGAGGACGCCGGCCGGCTCGGGCAGGGCCGCCACACCTTCCTCGACCGCGACGCCCTGCGCGCCGAGATCGACTCACCCACCTTCCACGCCGGGCTCTGGAACCGCGACGGCGTCGCCATGCTCCACCCCGCCCGCCTCGCCTGGGGCCTCAAACGCGCCTGCCTCGACCTCGGCGTCCGTGTCTACGAGCACACGCCCGCCACCGCCCTCACCCGCAGCGGGCCCGGCACCGCCGTGCGCACCCCCTACGGACGGGTCCTCGCCCGCCGTGTCGCCCTCGGCACCAACGCCTTCCCGTCCCTGGTGCGCCGGGTGCGCCCGTACATCGTCCCGGTCTACGACCACGCCCTGATGACCGAGCCGCTCTCCGAGGAACAGCGGGCCGCCATCGGCTGGAAGAACCGCCAGGGACTCTCCGACAGCAACAACCACTTCCACTACTTCCGCATCACCGACGACCACCGCATCCTGTGGGGCGGCTACGACATCGTCTACCGCTACGGCGGCGGCGTCCGCGCCGAGTACGACCACCACCCCGCCACCTACGCCAAGCTCGCCCGGCACTTCTTCCGCTGCTTCCCGCAGCTGGAGGGGGTGCGCTTCACCCACGCCTGGGGCGGCGCCATCGACACCTGCTCCCGCTTCTCGGCGTTCTTCGGCACCGCCCACTCCGGCCGCGTCGCCTACGCCGCCGGGTTCACCGGCCTCGGCGTCGGGGCCACCCGGTTCGGCGCGGAGGTCATGCTCGACCTCCTCGACGGCGCGGACACCGAACGCACCCGGCTGGAGATGGTGCGCACCAAGCCCCTGCCGTTCCCGCCCGAACCGCTGCGCTGGGCCGGTATCGGCATCACCCAGTGGTCGATGAGCCGCGCCGACACCCACGGCGGCCACCGCAACCTCTGGCTGCGGGGCATGGACAAGGTGGGCCTCGGCTTCGACAGCTGAACCCGTCCGGCCGGGTGCGCCGAAGAACTCCCCGCGACCCGTGTAAGGATCGCGCCCCCGCGGCCTCTCCCCGGTGACCCCGGCCCGAACGGGCCGGGAGAACGAGGAGAGACATGACCGCCGCGGGGGCCAGGAACGCAGTGGAATGGCTGGTGTCGGCCGCACCCGACCCCGGAGCCTGCCGAAAGGAATGGGAGCGCAACCCCTTCGGGATGGTGCTGCTGCCCGCCGGCCGGATCTGGGACGTACTGATCGTCGAGGGAACCCTGGGGGGCCCGGCCCTCGACGTCCTCATCCGGTGCACCGGGCGGCCCGGCCCGGTGCTCGCCGACTTCGGCGACGCGAGAACGGGCTTCTTCGTACCGCCGGGCGTCACCGACCGCTGGCTGGGCACCGGCCTGCGGGCGGCGGGCGCCGGGACCTGGGTCGTGGTGCCCTACCCCGGCCGGGCCACCGGCCGCGTCCGCTGGCTCGTCCCACCGGACGGCAGCGGCACCCTCACCGACCCGGGCGTCCTCGACCTCGCTCTGCACGAGGCGGCGGCGTTACGGGCGCACCGGGGCTGACACCGGGGCACGACGGGGCGGACGGCCGGGCCGCGAGTGCGCCGTCCGCCCCGCGGGCCGCCCAGCGGTCGCAGGCCGCGCACCACAGCCCGAGCAGCACCCCGGCCAGGCACCAGCTCCCGGCCACGTCCAGCGGCCAGTGGTAGCCCTGGCGCACCAGACCGATCCCCACGCACACATTCAGCGCCACCACGACCGCCGCCGTCACGACCCGCGTCCGGCGGCGTCCCGGCGGCCGGTGGCAGCGCACCACCAGCAGCCCCGCCAGCCCGTAGGCGACCGCGGCCGTCGCGCCGTGCCCCGAGGGGTAGAACGTGTCGGCGGCGCCGCTCATCCGCGGCGGGCCGGGCCGGGCGAACCACAGCTTGAGCGGCACCACCACCGCCGGGAGCAGGGCCAGCGTGCCCAGCGCGGCGAGCGACGGGAACCAGCGGAAGGACGGGCCGGGAGACCGCTCGCCACAGGTCCCGCGGCCCGCGCCCCACCCCCGCCAGCCGCGCCACACCACCCACCCGGACACCCCCAGCAGCACCGGCAACGCGACGGCCGTCCCGCCCAGATCGGCGAAGAACTGCGCGGGAGCCCCGGGCACCGCACTCACCGCCACCGCGCGGCCCAGCCGCTCGTCCCACGCCCGCAGCCCGCCCACCCCGGCCACCGGAAGACTGACCAGGACGAACAGGAAGGCGCTGACCAGACTGACGGTGAGCGGCGAGGGGCGGGCGCGGCGCCCGGAAGACAGGACCGGCCGCCCCGGAGCAGGGGGGAGAGCTCCGAGGCGGCCGGGCCGACCGGTCCCCCGCGCGCCCCGGGGGGTCTGGGGCGGGCGGGCGTCCGACCGGTGAGGACCACCGGAACCCCGCGAAGGGGCCCCGGCATCGTGCGCGAGGGCACGGCCAGGCCGGTGCCGGGGGAGCGTCGGCCGGGCATCGCCCGCAGTCCCCTGCGGGCGGGGTATTTCTCTCATCTGCAGAAACCGTACGGCACCCGCGGCGCCTCCGGGAGGCGGGACACCCACCCGCCATCGGCCCCGCACATCTTCTTCACGCCCCGGCGCCGGGGCCGTGCGGCGCCCGCGACCCGTGCGCGGCACATGCCCCCGTGGTGCCCGGACGCGGCACGGCCCGGGGCACGGTCGTCCACCGTGCCCCGGGCCGCGCCCTGCCGTACGACGTCCGGTCAGAGACCGGCGAGGGACGACTCGATGATGTCCAGGCCCTCGTTCAGCAGGTCCTCGCCGATCACCAGCGGCGGCAGGAAGCGCAGCACGTTGCCGAAGGTGCCGGTGGTCAGGACCAGCAGGCCCTCCTGGTGGCACGCCTTGGCCAGGGCCGCGGTCGCCTCCGGGTTCGGGTCCTTCGAACCGGACTTGACCAGCTCGATCGCGATCATCGCGCCGCGGCCGCGGACCTCGCCGATGATGTCGAACTTCTCCGCCATCGCCTCCAGGCGCGACGTCATGACCTCGCCGATGCGGCGGGCCTTGGCGTTCAGGTCCTGCTCGCGCATGGTCTCGATGGCGCCGACCGCGGCGGCGCAGGCGACCGGGTTGCCGCCGTAGGTGCCGCCCAGGCCGCCCGCGTGCGCGGCGTCCATGATCTCGGCGCGGCCGGTGACCGCCGCCAGCGGCAGACCGCCCGCGATGCCCTTGGCCGTGGTGATCAGGTCCGGGACGATGTTCTCGTCCTCGCAGGCGAACCACTGGCCGGTGCGGCAGAAGCCGGACTGGATCTCGTCCGCGACGAAGACGATGCCGTTCTCCTTCGCGAAGTTCGCGATGGCGGGCAGGAAGCCCTTGGCCGGCTCGATGAAGCCGCCCTCGCCGAGCACCGGCTCGATGATGATCGCCGCGACGTTCTCCGCGCCGATCTGCTTGGTGATCTGCGTGATGACCTGGTCGACGGCCTCCTGCGCGCAGTTCTCCGGGCCGGTCAGCCAGCGGTAGGGGTAGGCCAGCGGCACCCGGTGGATCTCGGGCGCGAACGGGCCGAAGCCCTGCTTGTACGGCATGTTCTTGGCGGTCAGCGCCATCGTCAGGTTCGTCCGGCCGTGGTAGCCGTGGTCGAAGACGACGATCGCCTGGCGCTTGGTGTAGGCGCGGGCGATCTTCACCGCGTTCTCCACCGCCTCGGCGCCGGAGTTGAACAGCGCGGACTTCTTCGGGTGGTCACCCGGCGTCAGCTCGGCCAGCGCCTCGCAGACCTCGACGTACGGCTCGTACGGGGTGACCATGGCACAGGTGTGGGTGAAGTCCGCGAGCTGCGCGGTGGCCCGGCGGACGACGGCCTCGGCGCTGTTGCCGACCGACGTCACGGCGATACCGGAGCCGAAGTCGATCAGGGAGTTGCCGTCCACGTCCTCCAGGACACCGCCGCCGGCGCGCTTGACGAAGACGGGCAGCACCGCGCCGACACCGGCGGCGACGGTGGCCTGCTTACGGGCCCACAGCTCCTGCGACTTGGGGCCGGGGATCGCGGTGACGACGCGCCGCTCCTGGGGAAGGGAGGGGCCTCCGGTCGGTTCGGTCATGGCGGTCTCCTCGGGAACGGTACGGACAAAGGGATTGTTCCCGCAGGCTAGGGGCGGGGAAGGGGCTTGGGCATGTTCCGTAAGGGAGAAGTGCGCGTGTCGCGTTGTCCGCGCCGGACATAGCGGTGGCACACGGCCAGTAGATTGAGCGGCGCCGCGCACCGAAGGGGCGGGCGCACCCGGCCGGGCCGCAGGGGCCGCGGCGGGGCACGGCGGAACACGGCACTAGGGGGACAAGGGGCACCCGATGGACACCGAGGGCACGCACCACGCACACCACACCCGCTCCGGCCCGCCACCGCGGCCGATCGTCCCGCCGCCGCGTCCCGCCGGGCCGCCGCCGCGCGTCCCGCCCCCCGCGCCCGCGGGCGATCTGCCCCTCTCGCCCCTGATGACCTGGCTGAGCACCCCGCGCGTCCTGGAGGGCCCCGGCGTCTGGGCCTTCGGGCACCGGCCCAGGCCCCGGGAGGAGCCGCAGCGCACCGCCGTGACACAGCTCGTCGCCGGGGCCGTGGTGGCGTTCCTCGCCGCCTGGCTGCTGTGGTCGCTGCTGATGAACGGCTATCTCGGCCCGTACTGGAAGTGGCCGCTCCAGGTGATGCTCCCCGAGGCGTGGAAGACCGGCAACGCCGGGGTCGTCTCGATGTTCGTGTACATGGCCCTGGTCCTCGGCGCCATCGCCTTCGTCTTCGGCCGGCTGGGCCGCTGGCCCCAGCTCGTACGGCGGCTGCTCACGCCCCTGGCCGACCGGCTGTGGGCCCGGCTGCCGTCCTGGCTGGCGCCCAAGGACCCCGCCGCGCTCCCGGCCGGACAGCTGCTCGCCCGCGCCGCGGTGACGGCGGCGGCGGTCTGGCTGCTGTGGCAGTGGTGCACCGACCAGAACAGCGCGTCCTCGCTGCTGATGCTCCAGATGGAGAACCTCGCCCCCTCCTCGGGCGACCAGACCTCGTACTTCTACTACGTCACCAGCTTCTCCCTGATCGACCTCGGGCTGGTCCTGCTGCTCCTGGGCCGCTTCGCCTGCCCCGGCGAGCTGCGCCGCCGCTGGCTGTCCCCGCGCCGCGGCGCCGCGCCGGAGGCGGCGCCGGAACGGCCCGACGACTCCGTACGGACGCTCCCGGCCGACCTCGCCGAATGGCAGGAGCTGCGGGCCGCCGGGGCGCCCGCGGCCGCCGACCGCCTCGCCCACGAGGCACGCGCGGGCCTGATGAACGACGTCGACCATGTGCGCCTCACCCACGCCTGGCAGTCCGTACGGGCCCTGCCCGACCGGCTGCCGGCGTTCGCCGACGCCGTCCGCCTCCAGGGCGGCGCCGCCTGCCCGCACCCCTCCGCCGCCCGCGACCTGACCGTCCGCACCGCGCCCCACGACCTGCTGACCTCCCAGGTCCGGATCGGCACCGCGGCCGACGACACCCGCAACCCCTACGCGCTGCGCGGCGCCGGATACGCCCTGGCGCCCGAGGCGCTCGGGACCTCGCTGCTCGCCGTCGGCCCGCCCGGCGCGGGGAAGACGACCCGGCTGGTGCGCCCGGTGGTGGAGGCCCTGTGCCTCCAGGCGCTCGCCGGGCGCGCCGCCGTGGTCGCGGTCGGCGCGGCGGGCGCCGGCGTCCTCCCCGACGACGCCTTCGACGTCGTCCTCTCCTTCGGCACGCCCGACCCCGCCTTCGACCTCGACCTGTACGGCGGCACCACCGACCCCGACGAGGCCGCCGGCATCCTCGCCGAGGCGCTGGTCGGCGACCTGGCCGCCACCGCGCCCGGCGCCGACGGACGGCGGGCCGCCACCGCGCTCGGGCAGCTGCTCGGCCCGTTCCGCACGGCGCACGGACGCTTCCCGTCGGTGGCCGAGCTGCGGGAGCTGCTGGACGGGTCCGACCGGGCGATGGACGCGCTGCGGGCCCCCCTGGAGAAGCGGGGCGCGGACGGCGCCCTGCGGGAGCTGGACGCCTGGGAGCGGCAGGCGGAACGCTCCCGGGAGACCACGGCGCGGCTCGCCGACCGGATCGCGCTCCTCGACCGCCCGGCGTTCGCCCGCTTCTTCGACCCCGCCGGCCGCACCCGGCAGCTGTCGCTGCGGGGCCTGGACAACCCGGCGCGCATCCGCGTCGACCTTCCCGAGCACGGGCACCCCGACGCCTCACGCATCCTGGCCCGGCTGGTGCTCGCCCAGTTCACCGCGGGCGCGGTGGCCCGGCAGAGCCGCTCGGTCTTCGCGTGCCTGGTCCTCGACGACGCGGCGCACGCCGTCACCCAGGAGGCGCTGCGCGGCCTCCAGCGGCTGCGCTCGGCGCACGCCGGCGCGGTCCTCACCCTGCGGGCGCTGGACGACGTGCCGGAGGCGCTGCGCAGCGCGCTGCTGGGCACGGTCGGCTGCCGGATGGCGTTCTCGGGGGTGACGACCTGGGACGGGGCGCGGTTCGCCGAGGTGTGGGGCAAGGCGTGGGTGGAGACCCGCGACGTGACCGACCGGCAGATCGTGGCGTACGGCGCCGGGATGAAGGTCTTCCACGCCTTCCGGCAGCTCGTCACGGGCAAGGCCGCGACCGCCAAGGCCGTCACCGTCCGCACCGTCGAGCGGGAACGCTGGTCCGCCTCCGACCTCGCGCACGCCGTCCCGGCCGGGCACGCCGTGCTGTCGCTGACGACGGTGCGGGGGGAGAGCGCGCCACCGGTGCTGGTGGACCTGCGGGGCTGACGGGCCCGGGGCGGACGGGTCGCGTCCGCCCCGGAACACCCCCGTCCGGGCGGTGCCCCCGATTCGGCCGCTGCGGCAGAATCGGAGTCGGCCGCTCCTCCAGGGCGGCCGACCATCCGGCGGCGCCCGCCGGGCCGGCATCGTCATCGAAGGTTCCATGCCCCACACCCTGGCCTCCCTGGTCCACCACACCGCGCTCAAGCTGACCGTGCTCGCGGGCGAGGAACGGCTGGACGCGCCCGTGCGCTGGGCCCACGCCAGCGAGCTGATCGACCCGGTGCCCTACATGGAGGGCCACGAGCTGCTGCTGACCACGGCACTCAAGCTGGACGCCGAGGACCCGCGCACCACCCGCGACTACGTCCGCAGGATCGCCGGCGCCGGGGTCGTCGGCCTGGGTTTCGCCGTCGGCGTCAACTACGAGGACGTCCCGCGGGCACTGGTCGACGCGGCCCGCCAGGAGGGGCTGCCGCTGCTCGCGGTGCCCCGCAGAACGCCGTTCATCGCGATCAGCAAGGCCGTCTCGGCCGCCGTCGCCGCCGACCAGTACCGCGCGGTCACCGCCGGGTTCGAGGCACAGCGGGAGCTGACCCGGGCCGCGCTGGGCACCGAGGGCCCCGGCGAACTCCTCGCCCGCCTCGCCGCGCACCTCGACGGCTGGGCCGCGCTCTACGA
>NZ_JCANQV010000222.1:0-10027 GCF_059553635.1 Candidatus Streptomyces philanthi | reverse complement strand
CCCGACCCCGGCCGGAGCACGACGGACACCTCCACCACCCGTCCGCCGGGCGCCCCGTCGGGCACCTCGCCCGCCACGTCGTCACCGCCCGCCCCGCCCACGTCCCTGAGCACCAGTCCGCCGCCGCCCTGACACGCCCCGGCGCCACAACCCCACGCACCCCCCACACCCAGGAAGAGCCTCCATGCCCGCCGTGCCCCCTCCGCTGCGCGACAGCGCGCCCGCGCGCCGTCCCGCCGCCCCGGAACGCCCCTCGCCACCGGCGCTCATACGGACGCCGTCGCGCCTGACCCGCGTCCGTACGGCCCTCGCCGAGCGGTTCGGCCCCGCCGACCGCGAGGTGCTCTGGCTCTATCTGGTGACACGGCTGGGGATCTGGCTCACGGCCTACTGCGCCCGGTGGCTGTTCCGGGACGGCCGGGAGGCCGCCCCTGCGCTGGCCCCGTTCCGGCAGTGGGACTGGGGTCACTACCTGCACATCGCGCGCGACGGCTACTTCCCCGGGCAGGCGGGCCCCTGGCAGGAGGGCTGGGACAACAGGGAGGCGTTCTTCCCGGGCTTCCCGATGCTGCTCCGCGCCGTCCACGCGGTCGTCCCGTACTGGACGCTCGCCGGGCTGCTGATCTCCTTCGTCGCCGGCGCCGTCGCCGTGCTGGCCCTGGCCCGGATCGCCCGGACGCATCTGCCGGAGGCGGCGGGGGAAGCGGGGCGGCGCGCCGTGCTGTTCTTCCTGCTGTCGCCCTGCGCGGTCTTCCTGGCCGCCGGCTACACCGAGGCGCTGTTCCTGTCCCTCGCACTGCCCGCCTGGCTCGCCGCGCAGCGCCGCAACTGGCCCCTCGCGGCCACCCTGACCGCCCTGGCCACGACGGTCCGCGTCAGCGGTCTCTTCGTCGCCGCGGCCATCGCCCTGCACTTCGTCCTCACCGCCCGCTCCCGGCGCGACTGGCGTCCGCTGCCCTGGCTGGCGCTGCCCGCCGTCCCGCCGCTGCTGCACAGCTGGTACCTCCAGGCGCACACCGGTGACTGGATGGCCTGGAAGCACGCGGAGGAACGCGGCTGGTACCGGGACTTCCACGCCCCCTGGGAAGCCTGGCAGCACACCTGGGACGCCGCCTTCGGCCCCGCGCAGAGCACCGGGTACGCCTTCATGTTCCAGGCCGAACTCGCGGCCATGCTCGTCGGACTGCTGCTGTTCGGCCTGCTGCTGCGGCGGCGCCGGTGGCCCGAGGCGCTGTGCGTCGGGCTCAGCCTGTGGGCGCTGGGCACCTCCTACTGGTACACGTCGATCCCCCGCGCCAGCCTGCTGTGGTGGCCCCTGTGGATCGGCCTGGCCGCCTGGAGCCTGCGGCGCCCCCGGGTGAAGACCGTCTATCTCGGCCTCGCGGGCCCCTTGGCGACCGTCTTCGCCCTGACCTTCCTGTCCGGCCGGTGGGCGGGCTGACGCCCGATCGAGATGTGACCCACGTCACACACAAGAGTGTCATAGGGGAACGCACTCCCGGACGTATGGAGGGAGCAAGGTGACCGACAACACCGGGAGTTGGACAACATGCGCACACGCATCGCGGCGGCCGTCCTCACGACCGCACTCGCGGGAACCCTGAGCCTGGGCGCCACCCAGGCCACCGCCACCCCCGCCAAGGCCCCCCGTCAGACCGTCGAGCAGGCGCAGACCGCCGACGCGCCCCCCGGATGGATCCTGCGCGGCAAGTACTGGACCCACGGCGGCTGCACGGAGGCCGGCAACGACGGCGTCCAGCGCCACCACTGGGACGAGTACCAGTGCGCCAACGGCACGCTCCAGTGGGTGCTCTGGACGAACCGCTGATCCCCGCGTCCGATCCGGACCGCCACACCCGATTGTCGGACGGGGGATGACCACGAGCGGGCCCGGCGCTTCGGCGCCGGGCCCGCTTCTCGGTGCACGGGGCGCCGGCGGCTTCCCCCGGTCGTGGGTGTCGCGCCGCACGAACTCCACCCGGAGAGCTACGGCCACAACGGGATCACCCGGTTCGAGCACTACCGCCGCGTCCGACCGGGGCCGGCACCCCGCCGGCACGGCTTCCCGTACGACGGGGTCCCGGCGCCGGGCCGGCACCGGGACCCCTGGCGGCGGGCGAGAGTACGTCAGCCCTTGAGAGCCGCCAGTGTGGCGTCGAGGTCCGCGGTGCGGGGGCGGTTGTGGGGGAAGGTGGCGAGGAGGCGGGCCATGCCGCAGGTGCCGGTGACGGCGGAGAAGACCAGGCCGCCGGCGACGCCCGCGGACAGCCAGCGGGCGGGGGCCCAGCGGCGGCCGGCGAGGAGGCCGGTCAGGACGAGGGAGCCGGCGGCGAGGCGGACCTGGCGTTCCATGGGCCAGACCGCGCGGGTCCCGGCGGTGCGGTGCACGTCGTGGCCGAGGCGGGCCCACTCCTCGGTGCCGCCGGTGAGGGTGGCGGCGGTGACGCCGTGCGCCGCCAGGCGCGCGCACGCCTGGGCGGAGCGGTTGCCGGAGGCGCACACCATCAGCAGCTCGCCGCGGCCGGCGGCGGCGCCCAGGGCGTCCAGGGCCCGGTCGAGGTGGTCCAGGGGGATGTTGTGGGCGCCGGGCAGATGGCCGGAGGCGTACTCGCCGGGGGTGCGGACGTCGACGACGGTCAGCTCGTCCAGGCGTCCGAGGACCTGCTCCGGGGTGAGGGCGGTAAGGGTGGTCATGCGGGGTTTCCTCTTCTTTCCTTGGGTGTGCCCCCTCCGGGATAGGATACCCGGAGGGGTATGTTTCGAACGGAGTGGACCGTGGAACTGACGATGGCGGCCGAGGAACTGAAGACCGTGGTCAACCGGCTGCGCCGGGCACAGGGCCAGATCGCCGGGGTGATCCGGATGATCGAGGAGGGACGGGACTGCGAGGACGTCGTCACCCAACTCGCCGCGGCGTCCCGGGCCCTGGACAGGGCGGGCTTCGCGATCATCGCCACCGGTCTCCAGCACTGCCTGACGGAGTCGGACATGGCGGCCGCGGGCGACCGCGAGCAGATGCGGGCCCGGCTGGAGAAGCTCTTCCTCTCCCTCGCCTGAGCCGGTCGTACCGTCGGCGGCCGCGCATCAGGCCACGGCCTGGACGAGCATGAACGCGGCCACCGCCAGCAGGACGACCGCGAAGGCGCGCCGCAGCAGGTCCCCGGGAATCCGGCCGGAGAGGCGTTTGCCGTCCCAGGCGCCCAGGAGCGCGGCCCCGGCGAACGGCCCGATCACCGCCCAGTCCAGCCCGGCCGTGGTGGCGCCGCGGGTGGCCAGTGAGGCCAGTGAGTTCGCCGAGATGACCAGCAGGCTGGTGCCCACCGCGGCCCGCACCTCAACCGCACCACCGTGACCAGCGCCGGGACGGCGAGGAACCCTCCGCCGACCCCGAGCAGCCCGGTCAGCGCACCGAGCCCCGCGCCGGCCCCCGCGACCCGGCCGGGCCGCACCGACGCCCCCCGGCCGCCCGCCGTACGCCCCGGACGCAGCATGCGCACGTCGGCGAGGGCGGCGACCAGCGCGAAGGCCGCGGTCAGCACCGGCTCCGGGAGACGGGCCGCGAGGGCGCCGGCCGCCGCGGCCGGAAGGAGCCCGGCCGCCGCGAACAGCGCTCCCTCCCGCCACCGCACATGGCCGTCGCGGGCATGGGCGTACAGGGCCGTGGCGGAGGTGAGGGTGACGATGATCAGTGCGGCGGTGGTGGCGGCGGCCGGGGTGAGGCCGAGCAGGTAGATCAGCGCGGGCACGGCCAGCACACTGCCGCCCCCGCCCAGCGCGCCGAGCACCAGCCCGACCACTCCCCCGGCCACCAGGGCGAGGATCAGCGCGCTCATGCCGTGCCTCCGCGGACGACCGGCGCACCCGTACGGCGGGCGGGCCGCCGCGGGCCGTGGGCGGCCACTGGAGGCGTGCCGCGCCCGGAGGCGCGGCGGCCGGTGTCCCGTACGGGTGCCGCGACGGCTCCGGGGAGCCGCGGGTGGGACGGAAGGGGGCGGAAGGGCATGGTGGATCGCTCCGTGCGCGGGGTGGTGCGGGTGGTGCTCAAGGGGTGCCGTCGGCTCAGGAGCGGGTGAGTCCGGCCCGGACGGCGGCGTCGAAGCCGTCGTCGACAGCGACCACCTCGCGTCCGGCGGCGTCCAGTACGGAGGCGGCGATCGCCGCGCGCATCCCCCCGGCGCAGTGCACCCACACCACTCCCTGGGGCACCTCGCCGAGGCGGCGGGGCAGTTCGTGGAGCGGTATGTGCACCGAGCCGGTGAGGTGCGCGCCGGCGCGCTCGGAGTCGCGGCGTACGTCCAGCACCACGAGGTGTTCACCGCGGGCGAGGGACGCGGCCAGGTCCGCGAAGGCGGCGCGGGGGAAGGAGCGGAGCCGTTCGCCCTCACCGACCCAGCCGGCCGGGTCGCCGGTGGCGGCGGCCGCCGGGCGGTCGATGCCCACACGGACCAGTTCCCGCTGTGCGTCGGCGATCTGCTCGGGGGTGTCGGCGAGCAGGGTGACGGGCCTGCCCCAGGGGATCAGCCAGGCGAGATGGGTGGCGAGCTGGCCGTCACCCTCGAAGTTGAGCGAGCCGGCGACGTGCCCCTCGGCGAAGGCGACGCGGTTGCGCAGGTCGACCACCCACTCCCCCGCCGCCAGCCGCGCGGCGATCTCGCGGGCGTCGGCGCGCCCCGGCGGGGTGAGGTCCACCGGCGCGGGGCCGGCGGCGTTGGCCGGGCCCATGTGCGCGTAGTAGGCGGGGATGTCCTCCAGGCCGGCGAGCAGCCCGGCGACGAAGGTGTCCACGTCCTGGGTGAGGGCGTCGTTGCCCGCGCGCTCCGCGCCGATCGTGGTGGCCTCCCCGTCCGCCTGCGAGGACGAACAGAAGCTGCCGAACCCGTGTGTGGGCAGCACCGGCACATCGTCGTCCAGGGTGTCGGCGAGGCGGCGGACGGAGGCGTGCTGGGCGCGGGCCAGCCGCTCGGTCAGCCGAGGCTCGACCAGGTCCGGCCGGCCGACGGTGCCGATGAGCAGCGATCCGCCGGTGAAGGCCGCCACGCCGCGTCCGTCCTGTTCCAGGACGTAGGAGGTGTGGTGGGGGGTGTGGCCGGGGGTGGCGAGCGCCCGCAGGACCAGTCCCTCGTCGACGGGGACGGTGTCGCCGTCGACGACCGGGGTCCGGGCGAAGGCGACGGGCGCCCCGGCCGGCACCAGGTAGCGGGCGCCGGTGACGCGGGCGAGTTCCAGGCCGCCGGTGACGTAGTCGTTGTGCAGATGCGTCTCCGCCACGTAGGCGATGCGCACGCCGCGCCGGGCGGCCGCGGCGATGACGCGGTCGATGTCGCGGGGCGGGTCCACCACGACCGCGGCGGCCGGTCCGCCCGCCAGATAGCTGCGGTTGCCCAGACCCTCTGTTGCCAGGGTGTCGACGAAGAACACGGCTACGACTCCTCTCACGATGTACCCCCCGGGGTATGTGAACACCCTAACCGATATACCCAGGGGGGTATTCCCTGGGGACGGCACACCCCCTGACACCACTCCCCTGCCGGCCGGGCGCTACCGTCCTCCCCGCGCGCGGACCGCTTCCGGCCCCGGGACGGACGAGCACCCTTACGTGACCATGACACCGAACGACCTGACCCTGCGCCCCCTCACGGGACGCGGCGAACTCGACCTCTTCTCGAAACGCCGGTCCCCGGACCGAGCGGACGCCTCGCGTTCCGCCCGGTGCGTGACGGCGCGGAACTCGTGGCGCTGATGACCACGGCCCTGGAGGGCACGCTGGACGCACACGGCCGCGACGACCTGACCCGGATGTCCGCCCACGAAGCGGCCACCCGGCACTACGAGGACGAACTCGCCCGCTACACCAGCCCGCGGGCCTGGTGGCGCGTCGCCGCACTGCCCGACGGCGAACCGGTGGGCTTCGTCGTCCCCGCCCACAACGGCTACAACCCGGTCATCGCCTACATCGCGATCCTGCCCGCCCACCGCGGCAACGGCTACATCGACGACCTCCTCACCGAGGGCACCCGCGTCCTCGCCGACCAGGGCGCCCCCCGCATCCGCGCGTCCACGGACCTCGGCAACGTCCCCATGGCGGACGCCTTCCGGCGGGCGGGGTACGTGAACTTCGGGCGGGAGATCAATATGACCTGGGAGTGACCGGGGAGGAAGCGAGGCGGCGCACGGGCCCCGCCCGCATCAAGGAACGGCAGGGGGTCGTCCGTACCGCGCGGGCCACCGGCGACACGTGGCGGTCATCGGCAGCGCGCCGACCGCTCCGCACGGCACCACCACCCTCCACCACCCGGTCGGGGCGGACCACGAGCGATGCCGCCGCGTCATCCCCCGGCCGTTCCGGCCTCCGCCCACTCGGCCGCGTGTTCCCGGACGAACGCGTCGAAGGTACGGGGCGTGCGGCCGGTCAAGCCGGAGACGGCGGTGCCGAGGCGGGCTTCCCGGCCCGCCTTGATGCCGGCGTCCACGGCGGCGAGGGCGGCGGCGAACGCCGACGGCACACCGGCGGCCCGGTAGTCGCCCGCCAGTTCATCGATCCCGATGTCCACCACCCGGACCGGTCGGCCGGTGCGGGCCGTGATGATCGCCGCCGCGTCCCGCCGTCCTTCCCCGGCCCGGGAGCCCGCGCCCCTCAGCGGGTCAGCAGCAGGACGTCGAGGAACGCCGCCGTCGAGGCCAGGAGCAGGCCCAGGGCCAGGAGGCGGCGTTTGAGGAAGCCGTAGCGCTGTTCGTAGTCGCGGCGCATCTGGAGGGAGCGTTCGGCGATGCGGGTGATGGCCGTGCGGGAGACGTCGAGTTGGCGGGTGGTCAGCAGGTCCACGAGTTCGCGTCGTTGTGCGGTCGTGGGCCAGTCGAGTGCGGCGACCGCGGCCTCGGCGTCGGTGCGGGCGCGCTGGATCTCGGCCTGCCACAGGAGGTAGCCCTCCATGGAGGCGATGCCCGCCCGGACGCTGTGGGCGTCCGGTGTCCGGCCGTCGGTCATGGCACGGTCACCTCCGCGCGGGGGGCGCCGGGGGCCGTCGCCGGACTCCCCGGGGTCCCGCCCGCTCCTCGGCGGCGGGGGCTACGAGCCGGGGCGCGGGGTGTCATGTTCCACCGCGGCCTGCCGGTGGCCCTGCCGGGCGGCTTCGAGGGCGATGTCGGGGTGGTGCAGGTCGAAGGCGGGCGATTCGGAGCGGATGCGGGGCAGGGTGAGGAAGTTGTGGCGCGGGGGCGGGCAGGAGGTGGCCCACTCCAGCGAACGCCCGTAACCCCAGGGGTCGTCCAGGGTCGTCTTCGGCGCGTACTTGGCCGTCCGCCACACGTTGTAGAGGAACGGCAGCAGCGAGAAACCGAGCAGGAACGACCCGATGCTGGAAACGGTGTTGAGGGTGGTGAAGCCGTCGGCGGCCAGATAGTCCGCGTAGCGGCGCGGCATGCCGTCCACACCGAGCCAGTGCTGGACGAGGAACGTGCCGTGGAATCCGGTGAACAGCGTCCAGAAATGGATTTTCCCGAGACGTTCGTCGAGCATTCGCCCGCTGAACTTGGGCCACCAGAAATAGAAGCCGGCGAACATCGCGAAGACGACGGTGCCGAACACTGTGTAGTGGAAATGGGCCACCACGAAATAGCTGTCGGAGACGTGGAAGTCGAGCGGCGGGGAGGCCAGCAGGACGCCCGTGAGACCGCCGAACAGAAAGGTCACGAGGAATCCGACGGACCACAGCATGGGCGTCTCGAAGGAGAGCGAGCCGTGCCACATCGTGCCGATCCAGTTGAAGAACTTCACGCCGGTCGGCACGGCGATGAGGAACGACATGAAGGAGAAGAACGGCAGCAGTACCGCGCCCGTCACGAACATGTGGTGCGCCCATACGGTGACGGAGAGTCCGGCGATGGAGATGGTCGCCGCGATGAGTCCGATGTAGCCGAAGACGGGTTTGCGGCTGAAGACGGGGAAGATCTCGGTGACGATCCCGAAGAACGGGAGGGCGATGATGTAGACCTCGGGGTGGCCGAAGAACCAGAACAAATGCTGCCAGAGGACGGCGCCGCCGTTGGCGGGGTCGAAGATGTGGCTGCCGTACTTGCGGTCCGCCTCCAGCGCCAGCAGCGCGGCGGCGAGCACCGGGAAGACGAGCAGCACCAGCAGCGCGGTGAGCAGCACGTTCCAGGTGAAGATCGGCATGCGGAACATCGTCATGCCGGGCGCGCGCATGCAGATGACCGTGGTGATGAAGTTGACGGAACCGAGAATCGTGCCGAATCCGGAGAAGGCCAGACCCATGATCCACATGTCGCCGCCGATGCCCGGGGAATGGACTCCGTCCGACAGCGGCGCATAGGCGAACCACCCGAAGTCCGCCGCGCCCTGCGGGGTGAGGAAGCCGGCCACGGCGATGAGCGAGCCGAAGAGGTACAGCCAGTAGGCGAACATGTTCAGCCGGGGAAAGGCGACGTCGGGCGCGCCGATCTGGAGCGGCATGATCCAGTTGGCGAATCCGGCGAACAGCGGCGTCGCGAACATCAGCAGCATGACCGTGCCGTGCATCGTGAACGCCTGGTTGAACTGCTCGTTCGACATGATCTGGAGTCCCGGGCGGGCGAGTTCCGCCCGGAGGAACAGCGCCATCACCCCGCCGATCAGGAAGAAGGCGAACGAGGTGGCCAGATAGAGCGTGCCGATCGTCTTGTGGTCGGTGGTCGTGAGCCATTGCACCACCACGCGTCCGGCATTCATCCGCCGGGCGGCCGGCGCCGGCGGACCCTCCTGTTGTACGGCTGTCACGGCCCTCGCTCCTCACCGAATGGGCACCATCGCAGGCAGACCGTACAGACACACCGGGAAGTGCCAAAGAGGCTCGCCGCCGCGCGCCATCAGTCACACGAACGTCATTCCGTGAAGCGGATTTTCCGTGCGGGCCGGAAGGCTTTCCGGCGGATTCAGCGGACCGCTCCCCTGGGCGTGAGGGGGCCCGGGGGAAGGTCGGGGGCGAGGAGGCGGGGGCCGTCGTAGCCGCGGACGGTGCCGAAGCGGTCGCCGGTGTTCCACGCGGCGCGGGCCTCGGCGATCTCGGCGTGGCTGCGGCCGACGAAGTTCCACCACATGACGATCCGCTCCGCGAACGGTTCGCCGCCGAGCAGGAGCAGGTCGCCGCCGACGGCGGTGCGCAGCGGCAGTTCGGAGCGTCCGCAGCCGAGGTAGAGCAGGGAGCCCGGGGACAGCCGGAGGCCGTCGACCTCGTTCTCCCCGCGGAGGGTGAGGGCCGCGTACTCGAAGTCGGGCTCGATCGGGAGCCGGGTGTCGGTGCCGGGGGCGAGGGTGATGTCGGCGCCGACGAGGGGGGTGAAGGTGGTGCCCGGGGAGGCGGCTCCGGCGAGTTCGCCGAGGAGGACGGTGGCCGACAGTCCGCCGCCGGTGAGCACCGGCAGATCGCGGTGGTGTTCGAAGGAGGGGGTGGTGTGGCGGTGCTCGGCGGGGAGCGCGACCCATAGTTGCGCGCCGTGCAGCAGCGGGGCGTGCTCCCACGGCGACTCCTCGGAGTGCGCGATGGCCCGGCCGGACGTCATCAGGCCCAGTTCCCGGGGGCGTACGGTCTGGAGGCTGCCCAGGCTGTCGCGGTGCAGCACCTCGCCCTCGCGCAGCCAGCTGACGGTCTGGAGGCCCATGTGGGGGTGCGGGGGCACCCGCATGCCGGGCTCCCCGGCGATGTCGTCGGGACCGTAGTGGTCGATGAAGCACCAGGCGCCGACCATCCGGCGGCCCAGGTTGGGCAGCAGCCGCCGTACGACGGTGCTCTCGCCGAGCGGCATCTGACGGCCCGGCTGGAGATCGCGGACCGGGCCGGTGCGGGTGTTGCCCCCGCACAGCCCGACGGAGGGCCGGCGATCGAGGTTGCTCATACCGTCACAATAGACATCCTTGTCCGTACAACTCGCGCAGGCGTACGGACAGGCATGTCCTGCGGTCCCCCGCTTTTCCGGTGCCGGCCCGGGGGTGTCAGCGGTCCGTGGTGTACACCGCGCGCAGGGCGTCGGTGAC
>NZ_JCANQV010000221.1:0-10156 GCF_059553635.1 Candidatus Streptomyces philanthi | reverse complement strand
GAGGTCCGCGACCGCGACGCGGCCCGCCACCGCGAGCTCTACACCGGCCTCGCCCGCCGGGTCCCGCTCCCCTCCCCCGCCCTGTACGACGCGCTCTACGAACGGCACATGACACCGGCCGCCTGGGTGCCCTACCCGGACGCCGCCGAGGTGCTGGCACAACTGCGGCGGCGCGGCGTCCGGATCGGCGTGGTGAGCAACATCGGCTGGGACCTGCGTCCGGTGCTCCGCGCCCACGGCCTGGACCGCCATCTGGACGACTGCGTCCTCTCGTTCGAGCACGGCCTCCAGAAGCCGGACCGGAGGCTGTTCGCACTCGCCTGCCACGCGCTGGGCCTGCCGCCGTCCGAGGTACTGATGGTCGGCGACGACCGGCGGGCGGACGGCGGCGCCACGGCGCTGGGCTGCCGCTATCTGCCGGTGGACCCGCTGGCCCCCGCCGAGCGGCCGGACGGCCTGCGCCCCGTCCTCGGCCTGGTCGCGGACGGCACCGGCCGGGCGTAGCCCGCGCCCGTACACACCGTGGCCGACGGGCTACCACATGTGGCGGGCGGTGATGATCGCCCATAGCTTCGCCTCATGGCACTACGACAGATCACTTCCATGGGCTGCGGTGCGGCGATCCTGTTCGGCGGGCTGGGGGCGGGCGCGTCCGGCGAGGCCCCCGGGCGGCAGGTCGTCGGACCGGGCGAATCGATCCAGCGGGCAGTGGACGCGGCCCGGCCGGGTGACACCGTCGTCGTCCGGCCGGGTGTCTACCGCGAGAGCGTCCTCATCGGCAAGCCGGGGCTGCGGCTCGTCGGCGCGGGCCGGAAGACGGTCCTCACGCCGGGCCGCACCCGCTCGCCGAACGCCTGCGGCGAGGAGGGCAACGGCATCTGCGTCCTCGGCCGGGAGGGCTCCCCCGTCAAGGACGTCACCGTCCGCTCGCTGACCGTCTCCGGCTTCGCCAAGAGCGGTGTGTGGGCCTCCCGCACCGACCGGCTGACCGTGCGGAACGTCACCGCCCGCCACAACGGCGTCTGGGGCATCGCGGAGGAGCGGTCCACCCGTGGCACGGTCAGCGGCAACACCGTCCGGGAGAGCGGGGACGCGGGCGTCTTCCTCGCGAACATGGTCGACGCGGAGGGCGGCGCGCCCGACGTCCACGGCACCACCGTCAGCGGGAACCGGCTGACACGGAACCGCATCGGCGTCACCGTGCGGCGTCTGCGGAACGTGGCCGTCGACCACAACGTCATCACCGGGAACTGCAGCGGGGTCTTCGTCGTCGGCGACGAGTCCCGCCCCCGCGCGGGCGAGCTCACGGTCGAGGACAACGCCGTCTCCGGCAACAACAAGCACTGCCCCGCCAACAAGCGCCTGCCGTTCCTCCAGGGCTCCGGCATCGTCCTCACGGGCACCGAGCAGGCACGGGTGCGGCGCAACCTGGTCGAGGACAACGCCGGGGGCTCCCCCCTGTCGGGCGGCATCGTCCTCTTCCCGAGCTTCGTGGGCGCGCCCAACGCGCGCAATGTCATCCACGGCAACGTCGTGCTGGGCAACAAGCCCGCCGATCTGCTCGACAAGGACCCGCAGGGCACCGGCAACCGGTTCACCGGCAACACCTGCCGGTCCTCGAAGCCGGCCGGCCGGTGCTGACGGCCGCGGGCGCACCCACCCCTGACGGCTAAGGAGAGGCGGCATGACCACCACACGTCCCACCCCCCAGCCCGCCATGCGGCTGCGGGAACTCGTCTTCGGCGCCGCGTGCGCGGCCGCCGTGCGGGCCGCGGCACGCCTCGGCGTCGCCGACGAACTGGGCGAGAAGCCCGCCACAGCGGAGGAACTGGCCGCCGCGGTGGGCACCGAGCCGCGCGCCCTGCGCCGGCTGCTGCGCGCCCTGTGCTGCTACGACATCTTCACGGAGGACGCGGACGGCAGGTTCGCCCACACGGAGATGTCCCGGCTGCTGCGCGAGGACGCCCCCGACAGCCTGCGGTACATCTCCCTGTGGTGCACGGAACCGTGGACCTGGGACGCCTGGCCCCGTCTCGACGACGCGGTACGGTCCGGCCGCAGCGTCTTCGACAGCCTCTACGGCAAGGGGTTCTTCGACTATCTGCACCAGGACGCGCGGGACTCGGCCCAGATCTTCGACCGGGCGATGACCACGTCCAGCAAGCAGTCGGCCGACGACGTCGCGGCCCTCCTCGACCTGGCCGGGGCGCGGACGGTGGCGGACATCGGCGGGGGCCAGGGCCATGTCCTGGCGAGCCTGCTGGAGAAGCACCCGGAGCTGGAGGGCACCCTCCTCGACCTGCCGGCCGTCGTGGCGAAGGCGGACCCCCGGCTGCGCGAGGGCGGCGCGCTCGCCCCCCGGGTACGGCTGCTGCCCGGCGACTGCCGCGAGGCCGTCCCCGTACAGGCCGACGTCTACATCATCAAGAACATCCTGGAGTGGGACGACGACTCCACCGGCCGGACGCTGCGCAACGTCGTCGGCGCCGCCCGCCCCGGCGCCCGCGTGGTGATCATCGAGAACCTCGTCGACGACAGCCCGTCCATGAAGTTCACCACCGCCATGGACCTGCTGCTCCTGCTGAACGTCGGCGGCGCCAAGCACACCAAGGAGAGCATGGTCCGCCACGCCACCCGGTCCGGCCTCGACGTCCGCGACATCCTGGTCGTCAACCCGTACCTGCACGCCCTGGAGTGCACGGTGCCGGGGTGAGGAGCGGACGGCGGGTGCCCCGGGGCACCGGGCCTCCCGGGGCCGTGACCGGCCCTGTTGCCTAGGATCGATGTCATGCCGTCAGAAGCACCGGAAGATCCCACCCGGCCCGCACCACGCGCCCGGTCCGGCGGGGCGCCGGAGGGCACGACCGGGTGCCGGCAGCGGGCGGCGCTGCTCGCGGCCCGTTCGGCGGGAGCGCTGCACCGGCTCCTCGACGTGCTGCCGGTCTTCGAGGGCGACGCGCGCATCCGCGTCCGCGTCACCCTGGTGCCGGGGTCGGCCTTCGACGTCGGCGCGCTGGCGGCCCTGGAACGGTCGGGGGCGCGCACCCTCAGCTGGGACGAGGCACGCGCCGACGCCCATGACCTGATCCTGACCGCCAGCCCGAAGGGCGCGCTGCGTGCCCTGTCGGGCCCCCGGGTGGTGCTGCCGCACGGCGCCGGGTTCAACAAGACGCTCGGCGGGGAGGGCTCGCCGCGTCTCCCGTCGGGCCTGGACCCGTACTTCCTGCTCGCCGGCGACGAGCCGTGGGCCGATCTGCACGCCCTGGCCCACGGCGAACAGGTCGCCCGGCTCGCCGCGCACTGTCCGCCGGCCGCCGCCCGCGCGACGGTGGTGGGCGATCCGACGCTCGACCGGCTGCTCGGCTCGCTCGACCGCCGGGAGAGTTTCCGTGCGGCGCTGGGGACGGGCGAACGCCGTCTCGTCGTGCTCACCTCCACCTGGGGGCGCGAGTCGCTTCTCGCCCGCCGGCCCGGCCTCGCGGGCGAGCTGCTGGAACGGCTCCCCCACGACGCCTACCAGCTCGCCCTCGTCCTCCACCCCAACGAGTACAGCCGCACCGGCGCGTTCGACCTCAAGCGGCATCTCGCCCCCGCCCTGGCGGCCGGGCTGGTGCTGCCGGACCCGTATCTGGAGTGGGCCGGCCTGCTCGTCGCGTCCGACGCCGTGGTCACCGACCACGGGTCGACCGCGCTCTACGCCGCGGCGCTCGGCCGCCCCGTCATCGGCGCGTACGACGGCGGCAGCGAGCTGATACCCGGCACCCCCATGGCCCGGATGCTGGCGGCGGTCCCGCGCCTCGGCGACGCCACCGGCCTGGCCGGGGTCCTGCGGGCCGCGGAAGCGCTCGACACCCGGCAGTTCGCCGACGCGGCCTTCGCCCTCCGGGGCCGGTGTCTGCCGCGCCTGCGGACCGAGCTGTACCGGCTGCTGGAACTCCCGCCGCCGAGGACACCGGCCGAACCGCATCCGCTGCCGCGCCCGAGCGGCGCGCCGCGCCGCCCCGGCGCCTTCGCGGTACGGGCGGAGGTGTCCGGCGACCGGATCACCGTCACCCGGTTCCCGCCGACCACCCCTGAGGCGGTGCACCATCTGGCGGCCGAACACCCCGAAGCGGGGCCACGCCTTCTCCAGAGCGCGTCGGTGCTGTGGCGCCGGGCGCTGCCCGCCCCCTCCGCACCGCACTCCCGTACCTGGACGGCGGGCGGCTGGACCGCCCACGCCCTCGACGAGCACCCGGGGTGCCGCACCGCCGGCGCGATCCTCACCCCCGAGCGGTGCCTGGTACGAAGCCGCACGGCCGGGCTGCTGAGCGTGCGGGTCGAGGCGTGCAGGACGGACGGGCGGGTCGTCCGCACCGACCCGGCGGGTGTGGTCTCGGCGGTGCATGCCTGGCTCGCCGCCGCCCCGCACCGGCCGCTGCCGGCCCCGCTGGTCTGCGAGACGGGCCCGGTGGCGGTGCGGGTCACGGTGGCACCGGCCGAGGAGGCCGATGCCGGCTACGAACTCTGATCGTCCCCCGGAAGGCCGCCGGACCGCGCGATCAGCTCGTGTGCCGCCGCGCGGTGCTCCGCCGCCTCGGCGGGCCGCCCCCGCTCCTGTGCGAGGGCGGCGAGTTCCGTGAGGATCCTCGCCTCGTCGAACGACGACCCCCGCTCACGGGCGTTCACCAGCGCCGCGCGGACGAGGTCACCGGCCTCCTCGGCCCGCCCGGCCCGGCGCAGGGCCCGGCCGAGGGCGAAGCCGGTACGCGCCGTCATCCGTTCGCGCCGCTGCTCCCGCGCCGCCTCGTGGGCCTCGCGCAGCAGGGCGACCGCGCGCCCGGGGTCGCCCTGGCACAGGGCGGTCCGGCCCAGCAGGTAGTTCTGGAGCAGCACGCCGTACGCGTTCCCGATGGCGGCGTGGACGTCCCGTGCGGCCTCGAAGTCCGCGGCGGCGCCCGCCCAGTCCTCCTGCGCGTACCTCAGCGAGCCGCGGAACTCCCTCACGGAAGCCTTCAGCCGGCGTTCCTTCTCCGTGTCGCCCAGCGCCCCGGCGGCGGCGAGCGCCCGCCGGAGCTGTTCCGCGGCCTCGTCGTAGCGCTTCTGCTCCCACAGCGGGCGGGCGAGCTGGCAGCGCATCCGCACCGTCGCCGGCAGGTTCTCCAGGCGCTCGGCGGCGGCGACGCCGGTGGTGAAGGCGTCGATGATGTCCGCGTAGTGCGGGTGGTCGAGGAAGTGGGTCCACAGCGGTTCGCACAGGGCCCAGGCGTCCTCGTGGCGTCCGTCGTCGAAGGCCGTCCGCACGCAGCCGTGGAGGGCGAGCCGCTGCGACTCCAGCCAGCGCCGTGCCTGCGGCCCGGTGGTGAAGCCGACGTCCGGGACGTCCCCGATCGGGGGCGGCAGCTCGGCGAAGGTCATGCGCGGGCCGGCCGCCAGCAGGTCCGCGCGGGCGGCCTGGCGCCGGTACCAGCGTGTCAACGCGCCGCGCGCCCCGGCGAGTTCCGTCCCGTCCGGGTCGGCCTGCCGTGCGCGGCGGCCCGCGTGGCCGCGCAGCAGGCCGTGCATGCGGTAGCCCTCGTCCCGGGCCTCCAGCAGGCCCGCCGCCACCAGTTCGTCCAGCGCGTCCTCGGCGGGGTCGAGGGCGCGGCCGAGGAGGGCGGCGGCCGCGGGGACCGTGACGACCGGGGCGGGGTGCTGGGACAGCAGGCGGTAGAGGCGGGCGGATTCCGGTTCCAGGCCCGCGTATCCGGCGTCCCAGACGGCCTCGACCATGGGAATCCCCTTCTCGTGCAGTTCCGCGGTGAGTTCGGTGACCAACCGGGACAGGCTGCGCCGGCGGTACTTGCGCACCCACCGGCCCGCGACCAGGAGCGCGGCGGGCAGTCCCTCGCAGCCCCGGGCCAGCTCCGTCGCGGCGTCCGGTTCGGCGGACAGCCGGGAGTCGTTCGTGAGGTGCCCGAGAAGGCGTACCGCCTCGTCCGTGCTGAGGGCGTTCACCGGTACCTCGACCGCGGCCACGCCGTCGAGGTCGTGGAGCTGCCGCTGGCTGGTGACGATCACCAGGCTGTCGGCGGAGGCGGGGAGGAGCCGCACCACCTCCGTGCCGAAGCGCGCGTTGTCGACGACCACGAGGAGGCGTTTGTCGTGGGTGTGCGTCCAGTACTGCTGGGCGCGCCCGGCGAAGGACGGCTTGAGCCACTCCGGCGGGACCCCCAGGTCGGCCATCAGCCCCGCCAGGACGTCGGACACCTCCACCGCGCCGTCCGTGCGCAGGTCGTCGAGATCGACGTACAGCACTCCGTCCGGGTACCGGGGGCGCAGCCGGCGGGCGACATGGAAGCCCAGGGCGGTCTTGCCGATGCCGCCGATCCCGGTGAGCGCGACGACCAGCGGTCCGCCGCCGCCCCGGTGCCCGTCGACGGCCCCGGTGATGCGTTCCTGTTCGGCGTGCCGGTTCTCGAAGTGGTCCAAAGGGGGAGGCACCTGAAAGGGCACCACCCGTGTCGCGGGAGCCGCCGCGTGCAGATGCTGGTGCACTTCGCCGATGTGCCCGGCCTGGACGACCGCCTCCGCCCGCCCGCTCAGACTGTTGTGCGTCTCCTCGACCATTCCACAACACTAAGCCTTGGGGGCCGGGGTGATGGGGCGGCAGCTGGGTCACCGGCCGGCGGCCCCGCCCCCGTCCACCGCGCGGCGGCGGGACGGGGGCGGGGTGGGTCACACCTCCTGGGTCGCGGCCTGCTGTTGCCGGTCGGCCGGGAGGGGCAGGGGGATCTTCCGGGCGAGGGCGTCGCCCTCGACGTCGAGGTCGGGCAGGAGGCGGTCCAGCCGGGCGGGGATCCACCAGGCCCGTTCGCGGACGAGTGCCATGGTGGCGGGGATGAACGTCATGCGGATGACGAAGGCGTCGATGAGGATGCCCAGGGCCAGGGCGAAGCCGATCTGCTTGATCATGGGCTGGGCGTTGAAGATGAACCCGGCGAAGACGGAGACCATGATCGTGGCCGCGGCGACGACGACGGAACTGGCGTGGGTGACGCCGGAGACCGTGGCGTCGAGCGGGCCGAGGCCGTGCACACGGGCCTCGCGCATCGAGGTGACCAGGAACATCTGGTAGTCCATGGCCAGTCCGTAGAGCACGCCGGTGACGATGATGGGCAGCAGGCTCACCACGGGTGCGGACGTGTCGAGGCCGAGGAGTCCCTGGAGCCAGCCCCACTGGAAGAAGGCGGTGGTGGCGCCGAGGACGGCGGCGATGCTCAGCAGGAAGCCGACGGTGGCCATCACGGGGATGACGACGGAGCGGAACACCAGGAGCAGGACGAGCAGCGAGAGCCCGAGCACGGTGGCGATGTAGAGGGGGAGGACGTCGGCGAGGCGGTCGGACACGTCGATCCCGAGGGCGGTGAACCCGGTGACGCCCGCGGTGACGCCGTACTTCTCGCTCATCGCGCCGCTCTTGTCCCGCACGGAGGTGACGAGGTCCTTGGTGCCGTCGTCGTTGGGTCCGTCGGCGGGGACGAGGCCGAGGACGGCCACGGTGCCGGTCTTGTCGAGGCCCGCGAGCGAGACGGCCGTGGCGCCCTTGGTGTGCTTCACCTCGGAGGCGACGCCGGCCAGGGCCTCGGGGGTGAGGGGGCGCCCGGGGTCCGTGGAGCGGGCGACGACCATGAGGGGGCCGTTGTAGCCGGCGCCGAAGGCGTCGCTGACCGCCTCGTAGCTCTGGCGCTGCACGGTGCCGGTGTCGTAGCTGGTGCCGGACGGCAGTCCCAGCTTCATGCCGAGGGCCGGTACGGCCAGGACCAGCGGGACCAGGAACGCCGCGACCATGGCGGGGTACTTGTGGCGCACCAGCGCCCTCCCCCACGCGGTCGCCCGCCGCGGCGCGTCCGCGGCGGCCTGCTGCCGCGCCTTCTGCCGGGTGCGGGGCGGGCAGATACGTTCCTTCACCAGTCCCAGGAGCGCCGGGAGCAGGGTGAGGGCCAGGAGGACGGCGAGGGCGACGGTCCCCGCGGCGGCCAGGGCCATCGTGCTGAGCAGGGTGATCCCGACGACCAGGAGTCCCGCCAGGGCGATGACGACGGTGCTGCCGGCGAAGAAGACCGCGCTGCCGGCGGTGCCGGTGGCGCGGGCGGCCGCCTCGTGCGCGTCCAGGCCGTCGTCGAGGATGAGCCGCCGCTGCCGGTTGATGAGGAACAGGGCGTAGTCGATGCCGACGGCGAGCCCCAGCATCAGCGCCAGGACGACGGTGAGCGAGTGGATCTCGAAGACCGCGGAGAAGGCGAAGGTGCCGCCGACGCCCACCAGGACACCGGTCACGGCGACGAGCAGGGGCAGCCCCGCCGCCACGACCGAGCCGAGGGTGATCAGCAGGACGAGGGCGGCCACGACGACGCCGACGACCTCGCCGGCGCCCACGATCTCGGGCATCTCCATCATCATGGCCGACGGCAGGACGTCGAGGTGGCCCTTGCCGGCGTGCTGCTCGGCGGCGTGGACGACGCCGTCGACGGTCCCGGTGGGCAGTTCATAGGTCTGCTCGTCGAACTGGAACTGCATCAGGGCCGTGGTGCCGTCGGCCGAGACCACGACTCCGGGCACGGGCAGGCCGCGTTCCTGAAGGGGGCGGGGCGTCTTGTCCCCGGTGGGCGCGCCGACCGCCCGGGCCACCGCCGCCTGGGCCCGCATCAGGGGACTCTTCTCCCCCTTGGCCATCTCGCCGGCGAGGGTCTTGCGGGCGTCGACGACGTGGTCGTGGCGGTAGACCGCGTCCACCGCGGCCATCAGGGCGCCGCGGCTGCCCTCGCCGTCGACCCGCTTCCCGTCCTGCGCGCGGAAGACGAGCATGCCCTGCCCGCCGGACGCCTCGGGCAGGGAGGTCGCCAGGTCGTCGATGACCTTCTGCGCCGGGGTGCCGTCGATGCGTACCTCGTTGCTCAGCTTGACGGGGTTGAGCACGAGGAGCCCCACCACGGCGCACACCACCGCCAGCCAGGCCGCGATCACCCGCCATGGCCTGGCGTAGGCGAAGCGTCCGATCCGGTAGAGCAGTACGGACATTCCGTTCTCCCTTGTTCTCCGTCGCGGACCGCCGGTGGGCCGCGCCTCCAGAACCGAGAGACTACTATCAAAACGATAGTTGCCTATCAAACCGATGGGGCACTCTCACAGGTCCGGCGTTTGGGTACCCTGCGACACCGAACGGGAGGAAACACCAGATGCCGAACACCACACCCCCCACACCCCGGGCCCGCCGGGTCGACGCACGCTCCAGTGCGGCGCGCATCGTCGCCGCCGCACGCTCCGTCCTCGGCTCGGGCGAAGGCTCGCTGGAGCGGATCGCGGCCGAGGCGGGTGTGGGCATCGCCACGCTCTACCGGCACTTCCCCAACCGGGAGGCCGTGGTCCGGGCCGTCCTCGACGACATCCTCGACACCGATCTCCTCCCCCTGATCGCCGACGCCACGGCCACCCGCCACCCGCGCCGGGCCCTCCAGGACATCGCCACCCGGCTGCTCGACCTCATCACCGAGGAACCGGGCCTCGCCCCCTTCATCAGCAACTTCGCCGATGTCACCCTCGACGCCCTCCAGCGCCTCAGCGAGGCCCTGCGCCCCCTCCTGGAACAGGGGCAGGAACAGGGCGAGATCCGCACCGACCTCACCCCCGACGACATCCCGCGCTTCCTCGTCCTCGGCATCGCCGGCCTCGTACTCCCGGGCACCACGGCCGCCACCCGCGCCCGCTTCACCGCCCTCCTCTTCGACGCCTTCGACCCCGCCCACGCGACCCCGCTCCCGCCGCTGGACCCGGAGGCGGACGATCTGCGCGCCGCCATCAGGGGCGCCGCCAACCGGTAGGAGCAGGAAGGGGACCCCGGACGCCCCGGGGGCTGTTCGCCGTAACGGCGGACAGCCCGGAACCCGGCTGACCGGTCATCGCTCTGCACTCGACCGGGTGAATGTCCCTTCGGCTTCCGGGGCGGGCCGAGGAAGGGGGCGGGTCTGCTCGCGGCGATGCCGCAGGCGGTCGGGGGACGACCGGTCCCGGCGGGTGGGACGGTCGCAGGGGCACGGCCCCAGGGGGGACGGCACCAGGGGGACGGCACCAGGGGGACGGCACCAGGGGGACGGCACCAGGGGGACGGCCGCCCTCAGCGGGCGAGCCGGTCCCGGCG
>NZ_JCANQV010000220.1:0-10171 GCF_059553635.1 Candidatus Streptomyces philanthi | reverse complement strand
CGCGCCGGCGCCGCCCCCTGTGCTGCGGCCTCACCTACGTCTCCACCGGCCAGCTCGACCGGGCCCGCACCGAGATGCGGCGCACCGCCGCCGCCCTCGCCCCGCTGCTGCGCGACGGCCGCCCCCTCGTCGTCCTCGAACCGAGCTGCGCCGCCGCCCTCCGCACCGACCTGCCCGAACTCCTCCCCGACGATCCGCGCGCCGCCCGCGTCGCCGCCTCGGTCCGCACCTTCGCCCAGGCCCTGGAGGAACTGGCCCCCGACTGGAACCCCCCGCGCCTCGACCGCCCCACCGCCGGCCAGACCCACTGCCACCAGCACGCCGTCCTCGGCGACGCCGCCGAACGCCGCCTGCGCGACAAGGCCGGCCTGACCGGCGACCTGAGCGGCGGCTGCTGCGGCCTCGCCGGCAACTTCGGCTTCGAACGCGGCCACTACGCCGTCTCCGTCGCCTGCGCCGAGGACCAACTCCTCCCCTCGGTCCGGGCCGCCTCGCCCGGTACCGAACTCCTCGCGGACGGCTACTCCTGCCGCACCCAGCTCGCTCAGCTCACCGACCGCCGGGCGCGGCATCTGGCGGAGGTGCTGGCGGAGGCGCTGGGGGAGGGGGAGACGGGCTGACGCGGGTGTCCCGGGTGGGCGATGTCCTGTACCGCCCGCCCGGGGACGCGCGAGCGATCAGTGCAGCGCTTCGAGCGCCTTGAGGACGAGCGCGCGGGCGTCGGCGCCGTAGACCGCCATGCCGCGGAGTTCTTCGAACGCCTTGAGGTAGAGGGCGACTTCGCTCGCCTGATTGATCCGTACGCTCGCGGAGACCAATTCCACCGACACCACGGCGTCGTCGTACATGTGGAACGTCTCGCGCGGCCACTGCCCCCGCTCGCGTGCCGCCATCGGGATGATGCCCAGCGACACGGCGGGCAGCGTCCCGGCGGTCAGCAGGTGGCCCAGTTGCGCGGCCATCGTGTCCGCGTCCCCCATCTGGTACCGCAGAACCGCTTCTTCAATGAGCAGGACGAATCTGCGCCCCGGCTCATGGATGATCCGGGACCGCTCCACGCGCGCCCGCGCGGCGTCCGCACTGTCGTCGACGGGGAGGTCCCGGAACCGGGCGACCGACCGCAGCACGGCCGCCGCATAGCCCTCCGTCTGCAACAGCCCCGGCACCAACGACGAGGAATACACCCGGAACAGCCGGGTCTCACGGTAGAACTGCACCACGCTGTTCTGGAGCTGCTTCAACCCGTCGCGCATGCGATGACGCCACTCGGAGTACAACGACTCGGCGCTCAGCGACTGCGCGATCAGTCCCTCGGTCTCGCCCTCGGCCCCACACGCACGGCACCACAGCCTTATGTCCTGGGCGGACGGCGCGGTGCGGGCGTTCTCGATGCGGGACGTCTTCGCGTGGTGCCAGCCGCACCGTTCGGCCAGCCCGGTGACCGTCAGCCCCGCCCCCTTGCGCAGATCCCGGAGCCGCCGCGCGACGACTTCGCGGGCGGCCTGGGCGGACGAGGAGGGGGATATGGGCATGAGCTGGCCGAACGGTGCTTTCTGCTAGCGGATCTCGTACTGGTCGTGCGGTACGCCCCGCGCCCACACCGACTCGAAGGCGTCGGCGCAGAGCTTGGCGACGGCGGGTTCGTCCGTCACTTCCATACCCATCGACGAGCCGTCACCGGCGAAATGGTTCCAATAGACCCACTTCTCGTCGAACAGCCAGAAGTCATTGCCCGGGAGGGCGATGTCGGACGCCCGGCGGCGCGGCAGCCACCGGACCTGTTCGCCGGCCACCACATTCTTGAACGTGCCGTCGTACAGGAACCGGGTGTACTCGCTGACCGGTTCCGACACGATACGGGCCCGGCGCACGACGACGCCCCGGGACACCGTCTCCTGCATCAGGTCGAGCCACGGACGCCACCACGACTCGCGGTCGGCCGGGTCGTGACGGAAGCCCGCCCTCCAGTCCGCGAACGGGCCCTTCTCGTAGTCGACGTTCCGGGATGTGCAGTGGTGTGCACCACTTCCCCCTTCTCGGTGCGAGATTCAACACGGATGAGCGTCGGATGACCAGCCTCAGAAGGTCACCGTGCACACTTCTGCACATCGCGGGTGACGGTGCACGGTAGGTCCCTAGCGTCAGCGGAGATTGCGGCGACGGCGACGGCTGCGGCCGCCGGTAATCCGTGAACCGGGCGGCCCGCCCCGCGGTGCGGGCCGCCCACCCGAACCAGTGCGCAGCAGGGAGAACGATGCCCAGGCACCATCACCATGCCTATGTCTGGCTCGGTCACGGTGATGTTCTCGTCAAGCCCGGGGACGCTCATCGGCGGCCGGGGCATCCGGAGTTCGCCTCGGCGGCGGTGATGCCGCTGGAGTGCGCGGACTGGTTGCTGAAGCCGGCCTCGCGGGTCGAGGGGACGTTCCATGACGCGGAGGAGGGGGCGAAGTGGTTCGCCGGGCAGCTTGCCATGTACGACGGAATGTTCGAAGGATCGTACGCGGTCGGTGATACGTACGAGGAGACCGTGCGGGCGCTGGACGAGGGGGAGGACCGGGTCGGCGGGTGGTGGCTGGCCGGCGGGCGCTTTCTGTCGGTGAACCTGATCGCGTGCAGCCCGCACCGGGTGCGCCGGGAGTACGGGTGTCCGCTGGGGTGAGAGGGCCCGGCAGGGTGGTGCGGCAGGGTGTGCGGAGCGCGACAGGGGCGTGCCGGAGCGCAGCGGTGGGAGGCGGGTGGTGCGTCCCGTTATGGCGTGCGTTTCGCGGAGCGGAGCGGGGGACTTAGCGTAGGTGGGGTGAATTCCTCGACCACCGGTTCCCAGGGCGCTGACATGGGTGGCGCTCCGTTGTCCGTCTCCGGCACGCCCGGTTCTCCGCCGTCCGTCGCGAGTGGCCCCGAGGGCGCGGTACCGCCCTCGCGGGAGGTGCGGTCGGCCGAGAAGGCCGCCGGGGCGCGCGGGCGGCTGGGGTCCGTGGCGCTGGTGATCGGCGGGATCGTCTCGTTGCAGTTCGGGTCGTCGGTGGCGGTGCTGTTGTTTCCGCGTGCCGGGGCGCTCGGGGTGGTCACGCTGCGGCTGGTGGCGGCCTCGTTGGTGCTGCTGCTGGTCTGCCGGCCGGCGCTGCGGGGGTACTCGCGCGGTGACTGGGCGACGGTCGTCGGGTTCGGTGTCGCGCTGGTCGGGATGAATTCGCTGTTCTACCAGGCCATCGACCGGATTCCGCTCGGCGCCGCGGTCACCCTGGAGTTCCTGGGGCCGTTGATCCTGTCGGTCGCGACCTCGCGGCGGGTGCTGAGCCTGCTGTGGGCGGGGTTGGCGCTGGGCGGGGTGGCGCTGCTGGGGCGTGGGGGCTTCGACGAACTGAGCCCGGTCGGTGCGGGCTGCGCGCTGGCCGCGGGCGGGCTGTGGGCCGCGTACATCCTGCTGTCGGCCCGTACGGGGCGGCGTTTCCCGCAGGCGGACGGGCTGGCGCTGGCGATGACGGTCGCGGCGCTGCTGAGCCTGCCGCTGGGCATCGTGAGCGCGGGCTCCGCCCTGCTCGACCCCGTCACCATCGGGCTGGGCGCGGCCGTCGCCCTGATGTCGTCCGTGATGCCGTACACCCTGGAACTCCTCGCCCTGCGCAAGCTCCCGGCCTCCGGCTTCGCCGTGATGATGAGCCTGGAGCCGGCCGCCGCGGCGACCGCGGGCTTCCTCGTCCTCCACCAGGCGCTGGGGTGGGCCGAGATCGTCGCGATCGGACTGGTCGTGGTGGCGAGTGTGGGGGCGGTGCGCAGTGCCGGGGGAGGGCACGGCTGACCCTCCGGGAGAGGGGCGGGAAGGGGCGTCGGCCGGGTGGTCGGTGCCCCTTTCGGCGTAGGGGCCGGTGGTACGCGCCGTAAAAATCATGCACGCATGCTTGATTGTCCTCCCGCCCGCTGCCACCCTCATCAGCACGGTGCGGAACCACCCCGCGACGCACAGCCACCCCTGCGCGCCCGCGCCCGTCCGCACCGTACGACGCACCGAGCACCGCAGTCGCCGAAGTCACCGCATGTCCACGGGCCCTCCCCGGTACGGCGGAGGAGCCGATGAGGGGAGTGTCGCGTGTCCGATCCCGGCCCCGTTCTGGCGGATCTCAGGGACGAGAGCGAGGAACTGGACGCCCTGGTCGCAGGGCTTCCGGCCGCGCGGTGGGCCGCGCCCACGCCCGCCGAGGGGTGGACCGTCGCCCACCAGATCGCCCATCTGACCTGGACCGATCAGCAGGCGCTGCTGTCCGTCACCGACCCCGACGCCTTCGAAGCGGCAGCCCCCGCGGCGGTGACCGGCGTCGAGGAGGGCGCGGCGGCCGGCGCGCGGCAGGAACCGGGCACGCTGCTCGCCGACTGGCGGGCGGGCCGGGCCGCGCTGCTCGACGCGCTGCTGCGGCAGCCGGAGGGGACCCGGCTGCGCTGGTTCGGGCCGCCGATGGGCGTCGCCTCGATGGCGACCGCGCGGCTGATGGAGACCTGGGCGCACGGCGAGGACATCGCCGGGGCGCTGGGCGTCCACCGCGCGCCGACCGCGCGGCTGCGCCATGTCGCCCGGCTCGGCGTACGGACCCGGGACTTCGCCCACCGGGTCCACGGCCTCGAACCGCCCGCCGAGGAGTTCCGGGTGGAGCTGCGCGCCCCGGACGGTTCCCTGTGGGCGTACGGGCCCAAGGACGCCGCGCAGCGGGTCACCGGGGACGCGGTGGAGTTCTGTCTGCTGGTCACCCAGCGGCTGCACCGGGACGACGCGCGGTCGCTGCGGACCGTGGGGGCTCAGGCGGAGCGGTGGCTGGGGATCGCCCAGGCGTTCGCCGGGCCGCCGGGGAAGGGGCGGGCGCCCGGGACGGACGGCCGCCGGAGTCCCGCGTGACGGCCCCGGACGGGCCCGGGGTGCTGCGGGTCGGCAATGCCTCCGGTTTCTACGGCGACCGGTTCAGCGCGTTCCGCGACATGCTCACCGGTGGCCCGCTGGACGTCCTGACCGGCGACTATCTCGCCGAACTGACCATGCTCATCCTCGGCCGGGACCGCGCCGCGCACCCGGAGCGCGGCTACGCCGCCACCTTTCTGCGGCAGTGGGAGGACGGGCTCGGGCTCGCCGTCGAGCGCGGGGTGCGGATCGTCACCAACGCGGGCGGGCTCAACCCGGCCGGACTCGCCGACGCCGTACGGGAGGTGGCGGACCGGGTCGGGGTGCCGGTGCGGGTGGCACATGTGGAGGGCGACGACCTGTCGGCGGGCGGGGCCCGTCCGGCCTGGGGCGGTGACGTGCTCACCGCGCACGCCTATCTGGGCGGGGGCGGGATCGCGGCGTGCCTGCGGGCCGGGGCCGATGTGGTGGTGACCGGCAGGGTCACCGACGCGGCGCTGGTCAGCGGGGCGGCCGCGGCCCACTTCGGGTGGGGACCGGAGGACCTCGACGCGCTCGCCGGGGCGGTTGTCGCCGGTCATGTCCTGGAGTGCGGTACGCAGGCCACCGGCGGCAACTACAGCTTCTTCGAGGAGCACGACGTGCTCCGGCCCGGGTTCCCGCTCGCCGAGATCGCCGCCGACGGCAGCGCCGTCATCACCAAGCACCCGGGCACCGGCGGCGCCGTCACCACCGGCACCGTCACCGCCCAACTCCTCTACGAGACGCAGGGCGCGCGCTACGCGGGCCCGGACGTGACGGCCCGGCTGGACACCGTACGGCTGGCGCAGGAGGGCCCGGACCGGGTGCGGGTCAGCGGGGTGCGGGGCGAGCCGCCGCCGCCCTCCCTCAAGGTGGGGCTGACCCGGCTCGGCGGCTGGCGCAACGAGGTCACCTTCGTCCTGACCGGCCTGGACGTGGAGGCCAAGGCCCGTCTTGTGCGGGCGCAGATGGCGGCCGCGTTCGAGGCGTCCGGCAGGGCCCCGGCACAGGTGCGGTGGACGCTGGCCCGTACCGACCACACCGACGCCGCCGTCCAGGAGGAGGCGAGCGCGCTGCTGCGGCTGGTGGTGCGGGACGCCGAACGGGAGGCGGTGGGGCGGGCCGTCAGCGGCGCCGCCGTCGAGCTGGCGCTCGGCAGCGTCCCCGGCTTCCACGTCACCGCGCCGCCCGGCAAGGGCGCCCCGTACGGCGTCTTCGAGGCGGTGGTGGTGGACGCGGACGAGGTGCCGCACCGCGCCGTCCTGCCCGACGGGACCCGCGTCGACATCCCGCCGGCGCCCGTCACGCGGCAGCTGGAACGTCTCGCCGACCCGGAGCCGCCGCCCCCGCCCCCGCCCCCGGCGGCCGTGCGGCGGGCGCCCCTGGGCCTGGTCGCGGGCGCGCGCAGCGGTGACAAGGGCGGGGCGGCCAATGTCGGGGTGTGGGTACGCACCGAAGCGGCGTGGCGCTGGCTCGTCCACGAACTGACCGTCGAGCGATTTCGTGAACTGCTGCCGGAGACGAAGGAGCTGGAGATCGACAGGCATCCGCTGCCCCGCCTGAGGGCGCTGAACTTCGTCGTCGAGGGGCTGCTGGGGGAGGGCGTCGCGGCACAGGCCCGCTTCGACCCGCAGGCCAAGGCCCTGGGGGAGTGGCTGCGTTCGCGCCACCTGGACATACCGGAGGTACTGCTTTGAAGGCTCCCTCGCCTGAAGGCGGGGGTCCCGCCTGGCCTTGCGGCCGGGCGTCCCCTTGTGGGGGCGCCTTCGGGCTGTTGTGGGGATTCCAGGCTCAGGCAGCCGCCGGAGCCTGCGGCTCCAGCGGTCTTACACCCTCTGCACCTGCCGGGTTCCAACCTGCCCGGACCAGCATCACGCGTGCCGAGTTCTTGTCCCGGGGGGACACGGCTCCGCACGCGGTGCAGGCATAGGTTCTCTCGGAAAGAGGTAGTGCGTGCTTGGTTCTCGCTCCGCACGATGCGCAGTCCATGGTGGTGTGCGCGGGGTGCACGAGGCGGACCTCGCGCCCGTGCTTGCGGCCCATCTCCAGCAGGGCCTTCTTCGTAGCGCCGATGGCAGCGTCCGCGGCCTTCTTCGCCATGGTCGACTTCGCCAGGAAACGCGGCCGGAAGTCCTCCACCGCGATCCGGTCGTGGTCGCGGACGACCTTCTTGGCCCACTTGCGGCCGGTGTCGGTGCGCTGCGCGGCCACCTTCCGGTGGAGTTTTGCGGTCTTCCGCTTCGCCTCGCGGTAGCCGTTCGAGGCGGCCTGTCCCTTCGCGGGCCGGCGCCGGGCCGTCATCCGCTGATAGCGGGCGAGTTTCTGCGCCGCGGTCTTGCCGTGCTGCGGGTGGGGGAGGTCGTGGTCGTCGCTGGTGGTGGTGGCGGTCTCCTTCACGCCCCAGTCGATCCCGAGCACACGGCCGGTCGCGGGCAGGCGCTCGGTCTGGGCCCGGACGACGAACGACGCCCACCAATGCCCGACCGCATCCCGGTACACACGCACCGAGCCGGGCGGTTGGGGCAGCTCCCGCGACCACACCGGCCGCACGACGATCCCGCCTGCCAGGTGCAGGAGGCCGTCCTTGAGCCGGAAGCCGCGCCGGGTGTAGTTCAGGCTCGGCAGCGCGTCGCGCTTCTTCTTGTAACGGGGCATCCCGGCCCGCTGCCGCACCGGCAACCGGGCCTTGATGTCCTTGAGCGCCTTCGCTCGCGCCTTCGCGAAGTCCCGTACCACCTGCTGCTGCGGCACCGACGCACCCTCAGCCAGCCACGGCGTCACGCGCCGGGCCCCGGTCAGCATCTTGTCGAGCTGCGCCGGACCACACGTCGTCTTCCCGCCGGCCGCCCGGTTGTGCTGGTGCACCTGCCGGGACTTCGCGACCGACTCGTTCCACACCCAGCGGCACCGGTCCCACTCGGCCTCAAGCTGACGCCGGGCCGTCTTCGACACACGCACACGGAACGTGTACCGGGCATACCCGGCAGTCTCCGCAGTCGTCGCTGCCGTCATGCACCCGAACCTACCCGGGAGGACCGACAATTGAGCCCAAACGATCTTTGCGGTGCTCCTCGCCTGCGAGGACGGCGGACGCCGGACCGCCCTGGCAGCGAACCGGCCATACCCGCCCTGCTCCACAGGAGTCCGATTCCTCCCCGGCCCGAAGGCCGGGGCATCCTCGGAGGAACCCGGTGACCCGGCTCGCCAGCGCCCTCGACACCGCGGGCGCCGAGTACGCCGAGCGGCGGGAGGCGATGCTCGGCAAGCTCGCCGAACTCGACGCCGCGCACGCGCGGGCGCTCGCCGGGGGCGGCGAGAAGTACCTCGCCCGGCACCGCGGGCGCGGCAAGCTCCCGGCCCGCGAACGCGTCGAGCTGCTGCTCGACCCCGACACGCCGTTCCTGGAGCTGTCGCCGCTCGCCGCCTGGGGCAGCGACTACGCGGTGGGCGCGTCACTGGTCACCGGGATCGGTGTGGTCGAGGGCGTGGAGTGCCTGATCACCGCCAACGACCCGACGGTACGGGGCGGGGCCAGCAATCCCTGGACGTTGAAGAAGGCGCTGCGGGCCAACGAGATCGCGTACGCCAACCGGCTGCCGGTGATCTCGCTGGTGGAGTCCGGAGGGGCCGATCTGACGGGCCAGAAGGAAATCTTCATACCGGGCGGGGCCCTGTTCAAGGACCTCACCCGGCTCTCCGCCGCCGGCATTCCGACGGTCGCCGTGGTCTTCGGCAACTCCACCGCCGGAGGCGCGTACGTCCCGGGGATGTCCGACCACGTGATCATGGTCAAGGAGCGGGCCAAGGTGTTCCTCGGCGGGCCGCCGCTGGTGAAGATGGCGACGGGGGAGGAGAGCGACGACGAGTCGCTGGGCGGTGCCGAGATGCACGCCCGTACCTCCGGCCTCGCCGACCACTTCGCCACCGACGAGCACGACGCCCTCCGCCAGGCCCGCCGGGTCGTCGCCCGCCTCAACTGGCGCAAGGCCCACCCCGATCCGCCGCCCGCCGCGCCCCCCGAGTACGACGAGGACGAACTGCTGGGCATCGTCCCCGGCGACCTCAAGGCGCCGTTCGACCCCCGCGAGGTCATCGCCCGGATCGTGGACGGCTCGGACTTCGACGAGTTCAAACCGCTCTACGGCCCGAGCCTGGTGACCGGCTGGGCCACCCTGCACGGCTACCCCGTCGGCGTCCTCGCCAACGCGCGGGGCGTCCTGTTCAGCGCCGAGGCGCAGAAGGCCGCCCAGTTCATCCAGCTCGCCAACCAGCGCGACATCCCCCTCGTCTTCCTCCACCACACCACCGGCTACATGGTCGGCAAGGAGTACGAGCAGGGCGGCATCATCAAGCACGGCGCCATGATGATCAACGCGGTGTCCAACTCCCGGGTGCCGCACCTGAGTGTCCTGATGGGCGCCTCGTACGGCGCCGGGCACTACGGCATGTGCGGCCGCGCCTTCGACCCCCGGTTCCTGTTCTCCTGGCCCAGCGCCAAGTCCGCCGTGATGGGGCCGCAGCAGCTCGCCGGGGTGCTCTCGCTCGTCGCCCGCGCCTCGGCCGCCGCCAAGGGGCAGCCGTACGACGAGGAGGCGGACACCGCGCTGCGGGCCGTCGTCGAGCAGCAGATCGAGTCCGAGTCGCTGCCGATGTTCCTCTCCGGGCGCCTGTACGACGACGGCGTCATCGACCCCCGCGACACCCGCACCGTCCTCGGCCTGTGCCTGTCCGCCCTGCACACCGCCCCCGTCGAGGGCGTACGGGGTGGGTTCGGCGTCTTCCGGATGTGAGGCAGACATGATCCGTTCCGTTCTGGTCGCCAACCGAGGCGAGATCACCCGGAGGATCTTCCGGACCTGCCGGGAGCTGGGCATCGCCACCGTCGCCGTCCACGCGGACGCCGACGCGGACGCCGCCCACGTACGCGAGGCCGACACCGCCGTACGCCTGCCGGGCGACGCCCCCGCGGACACCTATCTGCGCGGCGACCTGCTGGTGGCGGCGGCGCGGGCCGCGGGCGCCGACGCCGTCCACCCCGGCTACGGCTTCCTCTCCGAGAACGCCGACTTCGCCACGGCCGTCACCGGGGCGGGCCTGACCTGGATCGGCCCGCCGCCCGCCGCCATCGCCGCGATGGCCTCCAAGACCCGCGCCAAGGAACTGATGGCGCGGGCCGGGGTGCCGCTGCTGCCCGCCGTGGACCCGGACCGCGCCACCGAGGACGACCTCCCGCTGCTGGTCAAGGCCGCGGCGGGCGGCGGC